>CAYWTU010000106.1:7150-9473 GCA_964461275.1 uncultured Pirellulales bacterium
GCATCGTGTTACGATGGAACCCGGTGGCGATCCGCTGGTCGATGCCCGCGCCGGGCAGGAGATCTCCGGCCAACTGCTGGATCGTGAACTGGTCGAACGGCAGGTTGTCGTTCAGCGCCCGCACGACCCAATCGCGGTACGGCCACATGCTGCGTTCGTTGTCCAAGTGCAGGCCGTGGGTGTCGCCGTAGCGGGCCGCGTCCAGCCAGAACCTGGCCATGTGTTCGCCATAGCGCCGCGAATCGAGCAGCCGATCGACGACTCGCTCGTAGGCGTTGGGGTCGTTGTCCAAGACAAACGCCTCGACTTCCTCCGGCGTCGGTGGCAGGCCGGTCAGGTCGAACGTCAGCCGACGGATCAGCGCTGGCTTGTCCGCCTCGGGAGACGGCGCAAGCGACGCCTGTTCCAGCCGCTCGAGCACGAAATTGTCGATCGCGTTGCGAAGCCAGGCATTGCGCTGAACCACGGGCAGCGCCGGCCGCACAGGCGTCTCAAACGACCAGTGGCCGCGCCAGGTTGCCCCCGACTCGATCCAGCGGCGTAAGATATCGATCTGGGCGGGACCGAGTTGCTTCGTTGCGTCCGGTGGCGGCATCCGCTGGCTAGGATCTTCGGCCGTGACGCGTTGGTACAACGCGCTCTTGGCGAGATCGCCGGCAACAATCGCCCGACCGCCCGAGGGCAGCTCGGCCAGCGCCTGTTCGTGGGTGTCCAAACGCAGGTCGGCCTGCCGCTTGCTTTCATCTGGGCCGTGGCAGGCGTAGCAAAAGTTCGACAAGATCGGCCGCACGTCGCGATTGAAATCCACTTCGACGGGCGTCCCGCTGGGGGCCGGTTCGGCCCGCGCGCATTGTACTGGGCCTACGACCATCAGCGCGATCAACCACCACTGCCGTATCGTCACGATTGTGCCTCGCCCATGGTCCGTGGATTCACCTGCTCGCGCTGGCCACTTTGGCCCGGCGGAAATGGAATTCCATTATAACGCGGACGGGCCGACTCGTTGGGCGCGATGGCGTCTATCCCCGGCCGCCGGGGCCGGTTACAATCGGCCGTTTTCCAGGCCGAATTCGTGGCTACGCGACGGCGGCCGCCCGCGATTTGCAGAAAGGAATTCTATGCGCCGACCTTCGACTTGCCGGGCAGCCCTGAGTGGGCGACTGTGCGGTTTTCTGGCCTGCCTGACCGTAGCGGCGGCGCCCGGCTTGAGCCTGGCCGCAGAAGAGGAAGAGTTGCCGCCCGCCGGCGACGTGACCGCCACCGCCAGCTATGGCATTGGGTTCAATATCGGCAACTCGCTGAAGAGCCAGCGCTCGAAGGTGGACGTGGCGGCGATCATTCGCGGACTGCAAGACGCGCTCAAGGGGGCCAAACCACAATACAGCGAAGAGGAGCTACAAGCCGCTATGCAAGCCTTCGGACAACAACAGAACGCAAACTGGCAAAAAGAGAACGAAGCCTTTCTGGTGGAAAACGGCAAACAGAAGGACGTCAAGACGCTTCCCAGTGGGTTGCAGTACAAGATCCTTAAGGCTGCCGAGGGCAAGAAGCCCAAGGCCACCGACCAGGTCACGACGCACTACAAAGGAACCTTGATCGACGGCACGCAGTTCGACAGCTCGTACGACCGGAAGCAGCCCGCCACGTTTCCGCTCAACCAGGTGATACCCGCCTGGACCGAGGCGTTGCAACTGATGGCGGTGGGCGCCAAATGGCAACTTTTCGTGCCGTCCAAACTGGGCTACGGCGCCCGCGGCGCCCCGCCCGACATCGCCCCCAACTCGACGCTGATTTTCGAAGTCGAACTGCTGGGGATTAAGTAACCGGCCGCCAAGCGAAACAGCAGTGGCGATTGCGCCGGGGCATGGCGCATTAGGTTTTGGTCAAGGGCCATTCATTGAAGATGCTCACGTGCCGGCTGCCAGCGCCTCGCGCAGGTAGCGGCCCGTGTGATTGTCGGCCAGCGCCGCAATTTCCTCCGGCGTACCCACGGCCGTGATTTCGCCGCCGGCGGCGCCCCCCTCCGGCCCCAGGTCGATAATCCAGTCGGCCGTTTTGATGACATCCAAGTGGTGCTCGACGACAATCACCGTGTTGCCACGATCGACCAAGCGATGCAACACGGCCAATAGCCGCCGCACGTCGTCAAAGTGCAGACCGCCGGTCGGTTCGTCGAGCAGATACAGCGTGCTGCCGCCGTCGACGCGGGCCAGCTCGGCGGCCAGTTTGATCCGCTGCGCTTCGCCACCCGACAACGTCGTGGAGGCCTGGCCGATCGAAAGATAGCCCAGCCCCACTTCCTCCAGCGACTCGAGCATTCGGG
>CAYWTU010000107.1:0-9424 GCA_964461275.1 uncultured Pirellulales bacterium
CGCTAGGAGCCCGGGGCCTGAAGCGGCTCACCGAAGCGGAAGATAGCGAGGAGTTGCTGTTGCTGGTCGAGTGCGAACAGCACGGGCGGAAGTGTGGCGTGGCTGCTCCCGATGTCGAAGAGGCGTTGGGGTACATTCGCCAGTTGGCCGACGAGTGTGGGGAGTAGGGCTGGGCGCCGAGCAGCCAGTGGCGAGCGGGGGACGTCCGTCCCCGGCTTTATCGAATCGTTAGAAACCTTGGGCTCACGCCCACCGCTCGCCAACGATACGTCTGGCGACTACGCGGTCGAGCTTCCCACCGCCTCTAGCGGCTGGGGCAAGTTTTGGCTCGACGTCTCTTGGTTCAGCGCCGGCTCGGCCGCGTCCGTCTTCGGCCAAAGCCAATCCTGCAACTCGTAGGTCATGCAGAACATCAGCGGGATCAGGAACAACGTGAACATCGTCGAAATCGTCAGCCCGCCGAGCATCACCGCCCCCAGCCCGCGATACAGTTCACTGCCCGCTCCCGGCAGCACCACCAACGGCACCAGGCCCAGCACGGTGGTGCCGGTGGTCATGAAGATTGGCCGGATGCGGCCCCGCGTGCTCTCGATAATCGCCTGTCGATAGTGCATCCCCTCGCGGCGGATCAGGATCAGCGCCTGGTCAATCACCAGAATGGCGTTGTTCACCACCGTGCCGACCAGAATGATGACGCCCAACATCGTCAAGGCGTCGAGCCTTTGGATCGTGTAAAAACTCATCAACCACAGCAGCAGGAAACTGCCCACCGTCCCCAGCGGTACAGTGACCATAATGATCACCGGATAGACAAACGACTCGTACAGGCCGGCCATGAGTAAAAACGTGATCAAAAGCGCCAGAAGCAGGCTGCCCGAAAGGGCGTTGCGCATCTGTTTGAGCTTGTCGGCCGTGCCGGCCAGGTGAAAGTGATACAAGCCGCCGTAGCGAACGTCTTCACGCAGCGGCTTGAGAATTTCAGTTTCGATACGGTCCATGGCCACTTCAAGCGGCACCTCGGGCCCCGGTTGAACCGCAATGGTGATCGCTCGCTCGCGGTCGACGCGATTGATTTGCTCGGGGCCGCTGGACATGACCACGTCAGCCACGTCGCCAATCCGCACCAACTCTCCGCCGGGGGTGCCGATGGGCAGTTGAGCGATGTCCTGGGTCTGGCGGCTAAAGCTGTCGTCGCCGTAAATCACCAGGTCGATCTCGCGTCCCTCGTGCCAGTACGTGCCGGCGTAGGCGCCGTCGACCAGGGCGTTGATCATGTAGCCCAGGTCGGCCGTATTGAGGCCGCGCTGTGCTGCTTTTTCGGCGTTTCGGACGACGTGAATTTCGGGGCTCCCCAGGTCCAAGCTGGGAATGGGACGCACCGACGTCTCGGTGCCAGGGGGATATAGTTCGCCAACCTTGCCCATGATGCCCCGGCCAAGGCCGATCAAAGTCGGCAGGTCGGGTCCGGTAATCTCGATGTCGATGCTGCGACCCGACGACAGGCTCCGCTCAAACAGGCTCGACTGATTGGCGAACGAAATGATGCCCGGCAGCCCTTGGGTCGCTTTGCGCAATACCGGCACTAACTCACTGGCCCGCTCCGGCTCGGCCGAGCGGGCGCCCATGAAGACCATCCCGCGGCGGGCGACCAGGAAGAAATTGTCGATCGGTGGGCCTTCCAATTGCGCGGCCTCGGGCGTCCCAGGCTTGGCGTCCCAGTAGGGCCGCAGTCGTTCCTCAACCAGTTCGCCTACCTTGATCATCTGTTCAACGTTGTAGCCCGGCGGGGGCAACAAACTGGCGAAGACCAGGTTCTTGTTCCCTTCGGGCAGATACTCGGCATTGGGCATCAGCTTGTAGCTCAACCCCAGTGAGCCGGCGATCGTGGCGGCAACCACGGCCGTGCGCCGGAAGCGAAACGCCAACGGCACAAATAAGGCGCACACGGCCAGCGCCGCCGCCAGATGCTTGGGATTGGCTTGCGGATACCAATAGGGCCAGCGCTCCCAGGGGCGAATCGGCGCCGGGACCATGCCCAACACGCCCACCACGAACAGCGCTATCCAACACCACATCATCGGCGGGCCAATACGGCCGCCGAGCAGGTTTTCGTTGACCCGCGTGACCCACTCGACGAAACGATGGCCAATCGCGTCCAGCCAGTGCTTTTGGGGATCGATCTCACTCAGGTAGGCCAGATCTTTTTCGCGCAGAAACCTCGAGGCGGCCACAGGCACCACGGTCAGCGCCACCAACAGACTAAAGGCGATGCCTGCGCTGATGGCGATCGAGATGTCGCGGAACAACTGGCCGGCCTCTTCCTGAATGAAGATCACCGGTAGAAACACCGCCAGGTTGGTCAGCGTGCCCGCCAGGATGGCGCTCCACACGTCGGCCGTGCCGCGGCTGGCCGCCTCGCGCGGGCGATAGCCTTTCTGGTAATACGTGAAGATGTTCTCGAGCACAATGTTGGCGTTGTCCACGACGATGCCCACGGCAAACGCTATCCCCGCCAGGCTGATCACGTTGATGCTGCGGCCTAAGAGCCGAATCACCAGGAACGTGCCGATGCCGCAAATCGGAATCGAGACGGCAATCACCAGCACGCTCCGCCAGTCGCGTAAGAACAACAGCAATGTGATGATGGCCAGGATGCTGCCGGCGTAGATGTTGTCTTTGACCAGCGCAGTGGCCGAGTAGATGTAAACCGTCTCGTCGTAGCTTTGCACCAGTTGCAAGCCGCGGACCTTGAGCGCGCCGTCGTTCAATTCGGCGATCACGCGTCGAACGCCCTCCATCACCTCGAGCACGTTCGAGCCGCTCTCGCGCTGGATGGCGATGGTGATCATGTTCACGCCGCGCTGGTGGGCCATGCCTTCCGGCTTGGCCACTCCCAACTCCACCCGGGCCAGGTCGCGGACGTACACCGGGGCCCCATCGCGGTAGGCCACAATGGTGTCGTGGACTTGCTCCACCGACTCATAGCGGCCCAACGTCCGAATCACGTAGCGGCGTTTGCCTTCCCACAAATCGCCGGCGGAAATGTCGACGTTTTCACCCGCCAATGCCCGGCGCAAATCGGCGATGGTCACCTGATGGGCCGCCAACTGCGTCGGATTGACCACCACCCGCAACTGCATGCGGCTGCCGCCGAAGATGTCGCCCTGCGCCACACCTTTGACCTGTTCGAAGAGCGGCTTGAGCTTGTCTTCGGCAAATTGCCGCAGGAGCTGCGGATTCGGGTTGCTGACCGTCAGCTCCTCGATTTCCGGATGCCGCTGCGCCAGATAGTAGATTCGCGTGACGTCAATCTGCGGCTCGGCCAGGATCGGCGCGAGCGCTTCGGCCAGGTGCGGATGCGCCGCTTGCAAGGCCAACACCTGCTCGCGACTGGGAGGCAGCGGCAGCAGGTTGATGTAGGTGATGTGGGAACTGGACGCACTGACGGTTCGCACCACCGGCTTGTCGGCGTCTTCGGGATAGTCGCGGACCTGATTCAGCCGGCTGTTGACCTTGACGATCGTCGAATCGATGTCGGTCCCGACGAGGAACTCCATTTCGACTTCGCAGAAGCTGTCGAAACAGTAGCTCTTGAATTCGGTCATTCCTTCGACGCCCTGCAGTTGCTCTTCCTGCTTGGCGGCGATCTCCTTTTCAACCTCCTCGGGACTGGCGCCGGGCCAGCGGGTCATCACGCTGATGACCGGCTTGCTCACCTCGGGTGTAAGCTGAACGGGAATGCCGAAAAACGACAGCAACCCAAACAGGCAAACCAAGATGACGCCGACGGTCACCTTGACGGGATTCTCGATGGAAAAATCGGCCAGCCACATGCTATCCAGGGTAACTCATGCCGGCCGTTGCGGCGACCGACGTAAAGGCATCTCCCACTCCCTTCGGGTGACGGTGGGGGAAAGGGCAGCGGCGGGGAGCGTCCCGTAGTCCTTTAGGGGCCGCCAAACAACTTGACAGCGCCCTCTAATTTCCGTTGGCTCCAGCGCACCGAGAAGGTTGTTTGTTGGACCCTTAGATCAGGTACTCCGTACCTGAGCGCCTTGCCGGACGGCCATCCGGCAAGGCCTATCGTAGCGGCGGCGTCTCGCCGCCGTGAAACGAGGTTGGAGAGCAGCCTCTGCCGAGCGAAACGGTTAAGCAATTGCGGCAGTGCATGCAAAAGGGTCGACCGCTGGGCGCCGCCAAGTGGATCCAGGCGACCGCCGCATTTTCAGCCGGCGCGATGTATCTGCGGACCACGAGCACCTCTACAAGATTGCAAACTGTGCTGCCGCTCCGGCAAATGCAGCGCTCGCGGCACATGTGAACGCGTTCTGGGTCGTCACCCCGCATCCGTCAGTTCGGCATTGTGCACTTGTGGGTTGGAGCCTGTACCGGCAGTTCGGCGATTGGCTGCCGGCATCGATCCTGGGCCTGTGGCTGCTGTGCCAAGTCCCGCGATCGAAAATGCGTTCGGCCTAGCCGCCCGACGTTTTGGAATCGTTCGCTTCGCCGGCCGGTTTGCGCTCCACGACCGAGGGTTCGGCGGCAGGGGACATCGTGGGCGCGGTTGGCGAAACCGCGGCCGGCTGCTGTGCCACGACGGGAGAGTTCATCACCCTCACGGCGCCAAACGGCCGCAGCCGTTCCACGCCTTCGGTTGCCACCAGATCGCCCTCGCGTAGTTCGCCGCGAACCTCCACGTAAGAACCAGTTGAGAGGCCCTCGACAACCTCGACCGGCCGGGCCTTGTGGTCCGAGTCAATCAGGTACAACTTTGGCTTGCCGTCGGTCCGCATGATGGCGTCCTTGTGCGCCAACAGCGCCTGACGAGGCCGGCCGCGGAATGTGATCCGGGCGACCATCCCTTCCTTGAGCAGAGGCTGGTCTTCGACGAATTGATTGGCCATGCGGACGATTACCGGGAAGCTGCGGCTGCCCTGTTCCCAGCGGGCCTTGGGCACCACCGAGACGACGCGCCCTTGGAACTCGGCCGGCGCCCCCTGTTTGTCGCGCAAGGCGTCAATCAACACCTGCACCGATTGGCCAAGCTGAATCTCTTCGACGTATTGCTCTTCCACATTGACGCGGATTTCAACTTCATCCAGACGTACCAACGTGGCCACGAACCCGCCCAGGTCGACCCACTCGCCAACCTCGGTGTTCTTCTGCGCCAGGTAACCTGTGAACGGCGCCAAGACCTTACGTTTCTCCAACTCGTCCGTTAAACGGGCAACTTCTTGCTGCTGCGCTTCGAGGGCTGCCGTGGCGGCGGCGATTTCCTCGGCCCGATAGCCGGACCGTTTCATGTCGAAATCGGCCTGAGCCTTGGCCAGTTCGTGCTCGGCCCGCTGGGCGCCGAAGACGGCGTCGTCCAATTCCTGGTCGGTCACCGGTTGGTCTGGCCGCTCGTGCAACGTGCGAATTCGCCCGGCGGTAGCGGCGGCCAATTGGCTGGCCGATTGGGCCGCCCGCATGGCCGACTCGGCCTGCGCGATTTCTTCCAACCGGTAGCCTGCCCGCAGTTGCGCCAGCAATTGCTCCCGCTGGCGCAGCATCGCCCGGGCAGCTTCGAGTTCAATGCTCGTGGTCACGTCGCGCAGTTGCGCGAGTAATTGGCCTTGCTTGACGAGCGCCCCTTCGCGAAACGGAAAGCTCACCACTTTGCCGGGGGCCCCGGCGGCGACGCGGCTGGTTTCGATCGGCACGACACTGCCGACGACCGGAATCTCCGCCGCCACCGGCCCCTGCGCAATGGGCAAGACCTTGACCACCGCCGGTGGTTCGGATTTCGGCTGGGGGAGTTCCCCCGCGCAACCCGTCAGCAGCACGGCAAGAACCGGAAGGGCCGGCAGCCAGGTGCAAGACGGGTTCGACATGGCGGGAAAATGAAGGGGCACAATGGATGGCGAGAGCCGACGTTGGGCACGGCGGCCCGAATCTTTCGGCCCCGCGTCAGGCGTCGACTAGGCCGGTTGCGGCTGGACGGCCAAGTCGGCCGGAGTTTCGGCGGGCTGCTGCGGGGAGGCCGTCGGGTCATGCTTTAGGTTACGGAGCATGACCTTGAGCGTACTGCGCAGCATCTTAATCTGTTCTTCGCTCAAACCATGCGTAGCTTGCTTGCGCACCCGCAAGCCGCACTGCACCATCTGGTTCCAGGCCGGATCGACCCGGTCGGTCACCCGGATCATTTTCTTGCGGCGATCGGTCTCGCTGGGAACCCGCTGGATCCAACCGTCACGCTCCATGCGGTCCAGCACACCGACCAACGTCGGGGCCTCAATGCCCATCCGTGCAGCCAACTCGGTTTGCGACATCTCACCGGCATACGACAACCAGGCCAACACCTCCCACTGCCGATAGGTGATTCCGTGTGCCTGAAGCTCGGCGTTCATGGCGCAGGCTAACTCGTGGGCCGTGGCAAAGACCCAGTAACCGATGCTGTTCTCAAAGTCGAATTGGAGCATTTCGCTCTCCGTGTCGGGCGTTCTCGACGAATGCGCGTGGAAAAGTCGCACTCGCCCCCAGGCGGCCGGGGGCCGTCGCGGCTGGGCGTTGGCACATGGCAGTCGGCCGACAGTTAACCAATCGACCAACGGTCTATTCTAACCGCCCAGGGGGCACCAGCAAGTCATTGACTGGACGATCTTTATCCCCTGGCGAAACAGAAATTCTTTTCTGATAACGGGTTGCGACTCAGGCGCCTGCCGCCCGAAAGGAGTGCTGGAACAGCAAATGCCACTCCGCTAGGGAGATCGCACGGCACGCGGAGACAAGTTCGGCGTCTGGATTGGAGCGCTCATCTCGCCGAGCCTCCTCGCACAAATCAATCCAGGCAAATGGATCCCAGCCGGTTTCCCCGGCCAAAAGCTGGATCGACTTCAGGCTCGGGTGCCGCCGGGCGACGGCGGATGCTTCCGCCTGCAACAGGGCGAAAACCGGATGGTTGCCGACTTGCCGGAACCAATATTTTGCGTTTCCCGGGTCGGGCTCACGGCGATGCATGATCCCGTGCCAGAAACTGCCGGTGGCGTTCTCCAGATCCTGGCTGATACGGTGCGAATGATCGAGAAAATCGTGATACAACCACAATCCGGCCAGGCAAGACCGAGCCATTTCCACGTTGTGCAATGACCGGCCCGGCGCAACCATTTCGTCCGGTTGGAGTGCCGCCAGCGCCGATTGAACCGCGCGGTTTTCCCGACCTGGCCCCAGCGGTGGCAGGCGGACCGGCGTCAGCAACGCGGCCAGTTGGGGACCATAGGCGGCGGGATCGAACATGGCGCGGGTGGCCGTGCTGGGAAATGGTGCGATGTCGGCAGCCAAGGGCCTTGCCGCAGAATAGTCCTTGGCCCGGCCGAAAACCAGCCGCCTCGTGCCGTTGCTGACGCCGCTTGGCGGTTGTTAGACTTTCCGATCTGGTTGGGCGGCGTACGTATTTCGGATGATCCGACGCTTCCGTCTGCGGAATGACTTGGCCCAGCACAGTGTGGGCCGACTTTGGAGTAGTGGACATTTATGAGCGACGAACAGGTCGAACAACACGCTGGGCAAACTGACAATGACAGCGATCTTCGCGAGGCAAGCCAGGCCGCCCGCAGGATCCGCATTGGTTCCCAACGCTACGGCGTGAGACCACTCGGCACCAAACCGGCCGAACCGGCCGCTGCGCCGACACCTGCACCGCCGACAATTACACCGCCAACAATCGCCGAGCCGGCGGTGGCCAGCGCCGCTGAGCCGCCCGCTACCGTCGTTGTCTCGCCTGCGATCCCTTCGGCGCCGCCGACGGCCGCGCCAGCCGGCCCTCGTGAAAGGCCCCAGATCGCCCGGCGATTGTCGCCGGAGGTCGAGGCCGAATTGGCCGAGGCCCTGGGCGAGACGTCTATCGACGACCTGGTGGGGGGCAATCTGCCGGCCGCAGCCACCGCGGACGTTGAGATGGACACGCGGCGGCAAGGTCGCGTGTTGTCGATCCACGGCGACGACGTATTCGTCGACATTGGGGCGCGAAACCAGGCCGTGGTGTCGCTGCGTCAGTTTATCGAGCCGCCGTCGGCCGGCGCCCTCGTCGAGGTGATCGTCGGGCGGTTCAATCCCGACGAAGGGTTGTACACGGCCTTGTCCCCGGGCGGCGCGGTCAAGGTCGAGGATTGGTCGCAGTTGCAAGAGGGCCTGGTCGTTGAAGCGCGGATCACCGGCCACAACAAAGGCGGGCTGGAATGCGTCGTGGGGGGCATTCGCGGGTTCATCCCGGCCGGTCAAATATCGTTGTATCGAGTGGAGGACTTCGCGCAATTCGAGAACCAGACGCTGAACTGCGTCGTGACCGAAGCGAACGCCGACCGGCGCAATTTAGTGCTCAGCCATCGGGCGTACTTGGAAAGGCAAAAGGCCGAGTGCCGCGACAAGTTGTTGGCCGAATTGGCCGCCGGCCAGATTCGCGAAGGGGTGGTCCGCAGCATTCGCGACTTCGGCGCGTTCGTGGACCTAGGGGGCGTCGATGGCCTGATTCACGTCAGCCAGCTCGGTTGGCAGCGCGTGAAACACCCCAGCGAGGTGCTTTCGGAAGGACAGCGGGTGAGCGTCAAGGTGGTCAAGATCGACCCCGACACGCATAAAATCGGCCTCAGTCTGCGCGACCTGACCGAAAGCCCCTGGACTGGCGCCGCCGGCAAGTACCCGGTCACCAGTCGGCACACCGGCACGGTCAGCAAATTGATGGATTTCGGCGCCTTCGTTCAATTGGAGCCGGGCATTGAGGGGCTGGCGCACATCTCAGAATTGGCGCATCACCGGGTGTTCCGCGTGGGCGATGTGGTGAGCGAGGGGCAAGAGGTGGACGTCAAAGTGCTGTCGGTGGATGAGGAGAACCAGCGGATCAGCCTCTCGATCAAGGCTTGTCTGAACAAGCCCGAACCGCAAACAAAGGACAGCGACGAAGAGCCCGTCCTGGAAGAGGCGGTTGTGGCGCCTGTCGCCAAGAAGTCGCCCGCGACTCTCAAGGGTGGGCGAACCAAACCTTCCGGCGGCGAGCAATTCGGCCTGCGATGGTAGGCCGACAGGGCGCCCCGGCCGTTGCGAACGGCGCCTCCGCTGGCGGGCAATCCCGCCTTTGGGTATCCGGGTTGCGCTGGCTGGCAGTCAATGATGAAGTTCGTTTCTTAACAAATCCTTCGCAATATGGTAATCTAAGGAGTACCACCCATTTGATCGGTTGGCCATGAAGCCAACCCGCACCGCACTTGCCCGGTTTGGCTAGCTATGGCCGCTCGCGCCGATGTCTTGGCTACGCAATCCAGCGTCGAGCGGCTGGAGCGCGACGGCTGCGGCGTGTACATCAAGCAATTTCACACCACGGGCTGGCAGCAGTCGCCGGAGATCGTTCGGGCGAGGATCGAACGAGAAGCCGACATTCTCGACCGGCTGC
>CAYWTU010000108.1:0-9366 GCA_964461275.1 uncultured Pirellulales bacterium
CTTTTCTCACGGCCGACGACGCCTGGTTCATGCCGGTGGCGCAAAGGGTCGGCCCGGACGGCTGTTTATATGTGCTGGACTGGTACGACCGGTATCACTGCTATCAAGACGCCCGCCGCGACGCGGACGGCATCGACCGGCTCAAGGGACGGCTGTATCGAGTGCGGTATGGCGATGGTCCGCGTTTTCCGCCGACCAATCTCTCCAAGTTGACCGACAATCAACTGCAGGCGTTGCTGGGCGACCCGAACATTCATACCCGGGAAACGGCGCTGCGATTGCTTCACGAACGATTTTCGATCGACGGTTTGTATCTAGACAAGAGTTACAAGAGCCTGCGGCGAGCGGTTCATGCCGGGTCCCATCTGACCTATGCCGACGAACCGAACGCAAGGAAATGGTCGCTACGGCTGCTCGCCGACGCAAGCCATCCCATTGCTAAAAGAGGCGCCGAAGAGGTTCGGCAACGGGTCTTGCCGCTACTGGACGATCTGGCGCCCGAGGTGCGATTGGAAATGGCTCGGGTATTGGCCAAGGACTCCCTGGGATGGAGTTTGGACGAGAAGCTGCGGGGCATGGCGACACTCATCGACGGCGCCGGCGACGATCCGCTGATACCGCGGATGGTTTGGCAACATCTGCACCCGCTGCTGGCCGAAAATGGCCGGGCGTGGGCCGATGCGGTTATTACCAGCAAATTAAACGGCCCTGCCTGGGAAGAAATCCTGCCGCGATCGATTGAAAGGCTGGCGGCCGCTCGGCCACTCGACGCATCGGTCATTCACGACGTGCTCGCCCTAGCGATGCGCGACGAAGGATCGGAGTTGGCTCGTCCAACGCTCGCCAGCCGCTGTTTCCAAATCCTGCATCAGTCGCGACACATTGCCAGCCTGGATGCCAAACAAACTGGAGCACTGCGACAAGCGCTGACGCCGCTGGTGGAGAAGGCGCTCGGCGGACCGCGCGAGTCGGCCGCGTTCGCCGATGCCGCGATCTTGGCGGCCGCATGGGGACACGGCCGTGGCAGAGAACTGTCGCTGGAATTAATCGCCGACACTAGCGCCGCCGATGCGGTGCGCTTGGGCGCCTGGCAGGCTCTCGTGCATTCGCGTGAGCCTCTCTTGCTGGATCGGTTGGCCGAGCATCTGGCTGCGCCATCCGGCGGCGCTCCTGCTCTGCGCCGTCAGATGTTGGCGGCGCTGGGGGCTTGGGACGACGAGCAAATCGGCGCCGCGGTCGTCGATGTGTTTTCTCAGCTGGAGCCAGAGCTGCAGCCCGCGGCCGTCGAGTTGTTGGCCCAGCGCTCGGTGTGGGGCCGCCAATTGGTGGCGGCCGTGGCGGCCAAGGCAGTTCCTGCGTCGGCCGTAAACGTCAATCAGCTTCGCAAGTTGCTGGCCGGGGCCGACGCGCCGTCGCGGCAACAAATCGCCGACCTGTGGGGAGCCGTACGGACCGATCGCGACCCGGCCCGCGACCAGGTCGTTCGTCGCACGACCGAGCTTTTGGAAAGCAACCACGGCGACCCAGCCGCCGGTCTGGCGGTGTTTCGCAAGGTCTGCGCCCAGTGCCATAAACTGCACGGCGAGGGACAGGACGTGGGGCCCGACATTACCGGCAACGGCCGCAATTCGTTCGTGCAACTGATGTCCAACGTGCTCGACCCTAGCCTGGTGATCGGCAAGGACTATCAGGCGTATACGCTGGCCACGGTTGACGGCCGCACGCTGGTGGGGCTGCTCGTCGAGGAGACTCCCGAGCGGGTCACGCTCAAGCTGCAAGGAGGTAAACTAGAGACCGTGCCGCAGAATGAGATTGAAGCGCTCGAGCGGAGCAAGCTGTCGATGATGCCCGAGAACTTGGAGACGCAGGTGACCGAGCGCGAGTTGATCGATCTGTTGACGTTGCTGGCGCTCGACAAACCGCCGGGCGATCCGGCGGCGAAGCTGCTGGCCGATTTTCCGCGGCCGGGGCAAGACGCCCCGTGAGAAATCGAAATCGTGAACAACCTACTGTTCGGAGTTGCCGATGTTCCGTGTCTTGGCTTCACTTCACCTGGCGGCCTTGCTCGTGGCGGTCTGCGTCGCGCACCCCGGGCGGCTACTGGCCGATGATTCCGTTGGCCAACTTCCCCGCGCCGCCGACGGCCGCGCTTTGAACTTGGACCTGGAGACCGGCGACCTGACCGACTGGACGGCACAGGGTGACGCATTTGCCGGGCAACCGATTTCGGGCGACACCGTGGCCGCTCGTCGACCCGATGCAAACAGCCAACACGACGGCCGCTACTGGGTCGGCAGCTACGAACGGGCCGGCGACGCCCCGCAGGGTTACCTGACCAGCGCCCCGTTCAAGCTGACCGAGCGGTACGTCAGTTTCCTGGTGGGCGGCGGGGCCGATCAGGCCAACGTACGCGTGGAACTCGTGCGTAAGACCGGCGACGTGGAAGAAGTCATCGCCCAGGCGGCCGGTGAAACGCACGAGAACATGTCGCGCGTGTTGTTCGATCTGGAAAAACACGTCGGCCAAGAAATCTTCGTGCGTTTGGTGGATCGCAGCAGCGCGGGGTGGGGACACATCAACTTCGACGACCTTCGCCTGCACGCCGCCAAGCCGAGCGTGCCGCTGCGCACGGTCCAGCCCGCCGATCAATTCACCCACGCGGGGCTGGACCCGAAACAGGCGGCCCAGGCGATGACCGTGCCGGAAGGGTTCCGAGTGACGCTGTATGCCGGCGAGCCGGACGTGGTGCAGCCGATCGCGCAGTGCATCGACGACCGTGGCCGGCTGTGGGTGGCGGAGGATTACTCGTATCCGTTTCGTGTCCCGGCCGAGCAGGCCCGCGACCGGATCTTGATTTTCGAAGACACCGATGGCGACGGCACGCACGACAAGCGAACCGTGTTTGCCGAGAAGCTGAACCTGGTCAGCGGCCTGGAGCTTGGTTTCGGCGGCGTGTGGGTCGGGGCGGCGCCGGAATTGCTGTTTATCCCGGACAATAACGCCGACGACGTGCCCGACGGTCCGCCCCAGGTTGTGCTCGACGGCTGGGGACTGCAAGACACCCACGAGACATTGAACTCGTTCACCTGGGGCCCCGATGGCTGGCTGTACGGCTGCCACGGCGTGTTCACCCATTCGGCCGTGGGCAAGCCGGGCACGCCCAAGGACGAGCGCACGGCGATCAACGCCGGCATCTGGCGATATCACCCCGTCCAGAAGAAATTTGAAGTCTTCGCCCACGGCACGAGCAATCCGTGGGGAGTCGATTTCGATGACCGCGGCCAGGCGTTTCTCACCGCCTGCGTGATCCCGCACCTGTATCACATCATTCCCGGCGGGCGCTATCAGCGGCAGGCCGGCGGACACTTCAATCGCCACACCTACGAAGATATCAAGACCATCGCCGACCACGTCCACTGGCTGGGGACCACGCCCCACGGCGGCAACAACCGCAGTGACGCCGCCGGCGGCGGACACGCCCACGCGGGTTGCATGATCTATTTGGGCGACAGTTGGCCCGCCGAATATCGCGGGCGGCTGCTGATGAACAACATTCACGGCGCCCGGATCAACAGCGACCAGTTGCAGCCGCAGGGCAGCGGCTTTGTCGGCCGGCACGGCCCGGATTTCCTGTTGGCTAACGATAGCTGGTCGCAGATTCTCAATTTGCAGTACGGCCCGGCGGGAGAGGTCTATCTGCTCGACTGGTACGACAAGAACCAGTGTCATCGTTTGGAAAAAGAAGTTCACGACCGCACGAACGGCCGGGTGTTTTGCGTGCGCTTTGGCGGGCCTCGCAAGGTCAAAGTGAATCTGGCCCAGGCAACTGCGGCCGAGTTGGTGCAGCATCAATTGCACGCCAACGATTGGTTCGTGCGCCACGCTCGTCGACTTCTACAGGAGCGCGGGGCCGACGCGGACACGATCGCCGCCTTGGAGAAAATCGCCTTCGAGCATGCCGATGAAACGCGGCGGCTGCGCGGCCTGTGGTCCCTGCATGCCGTGGCGGCTCTGGACACGCCGCGACTGTTGCGCGGTCTGGGAGACCAGAGCCCTTACGTTCGCGGCTGGTGTATCCAGCTTGCCTGCCAGAACGGTCCACCCGAGAGTTCCCTTTTGGCTAGGTTTCAGGAATTGGCCACCCGCGATCCCTCGCCCGTCGTCCGACTGTATCTGGCCAGCGCTTTGGGTCGACTCCCGATTGAACCACGATGGGACATCCTTGGGCCGCTTGTGCAACACGGCGGCGACGCGAACGACCACAACCTGCCGCTGATGTATTGGTACGCCCTCGAGCCGTTGACCGCGACGGACGCGGACCGGGCGCTGGCGCTGGCGCAGCAGTCGGCCGTGCCGAAACTGTTGGCGTTTGCCGTGCGGCGCGTAGCGTCCGAAGGGACCGACGAGGCGCTCCGGCTGTTGATCGGCAGGCTTGATGCCGAGCGAGATGCGGCCGGGCGGCAGACGATCCTGGGGGGCGTCTCGACCGCGCTCAAGGGTCGTCGCGACTTTAAGCCGCCGGAGAATTGGGCCGCGGTGGCGGAGAAGCTGCGGGCCACGGGAGGCGCCGAAATTCGGCTGGCGGTGGATCTGCTGGGAGTCACGTTCGGCGAGAGAGCGGCCATCGATTCGTGCCATCGCCTGGTAAACGACGCAACGGCCGAGGCTGGCGCACGGCGACAGGCGCTCGAGGCCCTGGTGGCCACGCGGCAGCCGAAGCTGGTTGCCGAACTGGAAAACCTGCTCGATGACAAGGCACTGCAGCGCGAGGCGATTCGGGCGCTGGCGGCGTTCGACGCTCCTGACGCCGCCGGATGGCTATTGAATCGCTACGGCCGCTTGGCCGGCGAGGCCCGCCGCGATGCCATCAATTCATTGGCCGCCCGGGCCGGTACGGCCGAAGCGCTGCTGGCCGCCGTGGCGGAAAAGCAGATCGCGGCCACGGACCTGACGGCTGACGTCGTGCGGCAGATTCGCAATTTGAAAAGCGACAAGCTGACCGAACAGGTAACCAAGCTGTGGGGCGTGGTCCGCGATTCGCCGAAAGACAAGGCGGAACAGATTGAGCGCTACGCGCGGCTGCTGCGGAGTAAGGCGCCTCCCGCGCCCGACGTGCGATTGGGCCGGGCCGTGTTTGCTAAAACCTGCCAACAGTGCCACAAACTGTTCGATGCCGGCGGAGCGGTGGGGCCCGAATTGACCGGGTCGAACCGCATCGATCCCGGCTATGTGCTCTCGAATGTCCTGGACCCCAGCGCTGTGATGGCCAAGGAGTACTTTCCGACGGTGCTGGGTCTGGCCGACGGCCGCGTGATCACGGGCATAGTGCGCGCTGAGGATGACCAGACGCTAACCGTGCTCACAGCCAACGAAACATTGACCATTGCCAAAGGTGACGTTGAAGAGCGGCAGCAGGCGGAGAAATCCATGATGCCTGACGATTTGCTCAAGCCACTGGGCGATCACGAGGTCCGCTCGCTGGCGGCGTACTTGGCCAGCCCGGCACAGGTGCCTTTGCCGGACGGATTTCAGACCGAGCCAGCGGCTGGGAAGTGAAATCTCTTTGGTTCACAGGTGGGCGCTGTCCCAATCGGCCCTCTTCATTCACCCCAACAAGCATCGACACATGTACGCTCGACTTACGATTGTTCTCGCCGCGCTGCTGCCCGCCGTTTCGTGTCCGGCCATCGCCAAAGAGCCCTGGGCCGACGCTATGGCGGCGTTCGAGCGACAGGACGAACAGACTCACCCGCCGCAAGGGGCGATTGTTTTCGTCGGCAGCTCCAGCATCCGGTTGTGGAACCTTAAAGAATCGTTCGGCGACAAGCCGACGATCAACCGAGGGTTTGGCGGCTCGCAAGCGGTGGATTCCGCCAAATACGCAAACCTGTTGGTCATTAAACATCGGCCGTCCGCAGTGGTGATTTACGCGGGCGACAACGACCTGGCGCACGGCAAAAGCCCGCAGCAAGTTTGCGACGACGTCGAGTCGCTGGTCCAGCAGGTTTCCGCGGCATTGCCCGATGCGAAACTACTCTACCTGACAATCAAACCTAGCTTGGCGCGGTGGAAGCTAATCGAGCCACAGCGACAGGCCAACCATTTGGTCGAGGAAATGCTGGCCCGTTATCCGCACGCCAAGTTGGTCGACGTGGCAACGCCGCTGCTGGGCGGCGATGGCCTGCCGCGCCACGACCTGTTCGTGGCCGACGGCCTGCATCTGAGCAAAGCGGGCTACCAGGTGTGGGCCGACGTGCTCCGGCCGCTGTTGCCGTAGCCGACGACGGCACGGCACGTTTGGCGCCAATGCTCCGCCCTTGTGGAGGTCGGTGCGCCGTCGTACAGTTTGAACACCCGCGGCTCATCGCCGCACGCCGCACACTTTCCAATTATCGTCATTCGTTCAGCTATGGGCCGTTTCCCACTCTTCGACCGCAGCCGCCTGCTCGTCAAACCGCTTGCCGAGCGCGTTCACGACATCCAGCATCAGAGCCTGCTTGAGCTCGACGAGGCGCCGCCCGGATTGGATGCGGAAGACATGCAGGTGCTGGCCACCCTGGGCCAGCGGTTGGTGCAGGCCCGCGGCGCCGGCGGGGCGCGGCTCATGCTGATGGGCGCCCACGTCATTCGCGCGGGCGTGGGGCGGCAACTGATCGACCTAATGCAGCGCGGGCTGATTACGCACATCGGCATGAACGGCGCCGGGCCAATTCACGACTACGAACTGGCCAAGATTGGCGCCACATGCGAAAGCGTGGCCCGCTACATCCGCAGCGGTGAGTTTGGCCTGTGGCAAGAGACGGGCCAGATGAACGATGTGGTTTCGCGCGGCGCAGCCGAGGGTTTAGGCGTAGGCGAGGCGTTGGGCCGTGAAATCCTCGAGGGCGACTTTCCGCACAAAGACACCAGCGTATTGGCGCAAGCCTTCCGGTTGGGTGTGCCGGTGACGGTGCACATCGGCGTCGGCTACGATATTTTGCACGAGCATCCCAACTTCGATCCGGCCGCCTGGGGTACGGCCAGCTACCGCGATTTTCTCTCCCTGTGCCACACGGTGTCGGAGTTGGAAAACGGCGTGTTCCTGTGCTTTGGAACCGCGGTCATGGGCCCCGAGGTGTACCTCAAGGCGCTGGCCATGGCCCGCAACGTGGCCCACCAAGAGGGCCGTAAGATTTGCCACTTCACCACGGCGGCCTTCGACCTGATCAACATCCGCGGCGACTTTCACGCCGAAGCGCCTAAGACCAACCCGCAGTACTACTATCGTCCCTGGAAGACCATCTTGGTCCGCACTGTGGCCGACGGTGGCGAAAGCTACTACGTTTGCGGCGACCATCGACAGACCGTGCCGCACCTGCGGACAGCGGCACTGGCGGCGGAGGCCGGCGCGTGATATCCCGCAACCGACTGGCGGCGCTGTTGGCCGAGTTTCCCCGGCGACAAATTGGCCTCGTTGGCGACTTGTTTCTGGATCGCTACCTGGACATCGACGCGGCACAAGACGAGCCGTCGATTGAGACCGGTCTGACGGCCTATCAGGTGGCCAAAATTCGCAACCAGCCGGGCGCCTTGGGCACCGTGATGAACAACCTAGCGGCGCTGGGCGTGGGCCTAATGATTCCGGTGACCGTGCTCGGCGACGACGGCCAGGCGTACGACCTGCGCCGCGAATTGG
The DNA here is from genome assembly GCA_964461275.1 of uncultured Pirellulales bacterium. Taxonomy (GTDB): domain Bacteria; phylum Planctomycetota; class Planctomycetia; order Pirellulales; family CAYNRE01; genus CAYWTU01. The sequence goes on from CAYWTU010000108.1 coordinate 7,676, forward strand.
CCAAGTTGCCGGTCGACGCCGCGCACGTTATGTCCGACTCCGGCCGGTTCACGCCAACGTATACCAAACCGATGCGACACGTGGCGGGCGCCGCGGCTACAGAGCTGAATCGGCTGGATATTCGCACGCGGGCGCCGCTGAGCGCGGCAACGTTGGCCGATGTTTGTCGCCGCGTGGATGTCGTTTGGGAAAGCTGCGACGGGCTCATCGTGCTGGACCAGATTAACGAGGATGGCTGGGGCGTGGTTGGTCCGCAGGTCCGCGAGCACTTGGCGAAGCTTGCCCGCCGGCGGCCTGAAAAGCTGATGTTTGTCGATAGCCGGGCGCATATTCACCGCTATACGCAGGGGACGCTCAAGCCGAATTTGAATGAGTGTCTGGCGGCCCTGGGCCGGCCCGAGTCGGACGACCGCGCGGTGGGTCAGGCGGCGGCTCAGGAGCTTGCCGATCGCCTGGGCCTGACGCTGTATTGCACCATGGGCGCGTGGGGCATCTACTTAGTCCGGCCGGGCCAGCCGCCGGCCGCGTGCCCGGCGTTTCCCGTTTCCGGTCCGATCGACATCGTCGGCGCCGGCGATAGCTGCACGGCGGGCATTGTGCTGTCGCTGCTTTCCGGCGCCGCGCCGGAAGAGGCGGCCGCCGTCGGCAATTTGGTCGCCTCGATCACCATTCAACAGTTGGGAACCACGGGAACGGCCACGCCGGCGCAGGTTCTGGCGCGGTCCGATGAGTTACAGACATGAATCAACTACTTCGCCACCTGGCGTTCCTGCCTGAGACGCTGATCTTTGGGCCCTCGTTTTCCACCATTCAGTGGCTGATTCGCTCGCCGCGGCCGCTCGACGAGGAGCGGATGTGGAGTTTCATCACCCGGCGGCTCAATCCGGTCCAAGATTTCGTGCGGATGAACTATCCGCCGCGGTTCATGCGGCGGCCGATCTTGAATGCCTTCTTGCGGCCGCCGCACGAGGTGGGCATCTCGCGGCATTACGACGTCTCGAACGATTTTTACGAGTTATTCCTGGACAAGAAGTACATGCTCTACACCCACGCCGACTATCACACCGGCAAGGAGACGCTGGAAGAGGCCCAGGAGAACAAAGTCCGACATATCATGAGTCTGGTCGATCCCCAACCGGGCCAGAAGATATTAGAACTCGGTTGCGGTTGGGGCGGCATGTTGCAGGAGGTTTTCAACCGCACCGGTCAGCGCGAGAACGTCTACGGCTACACGATTTCGCAGGAGCAGGTCCGCTACAACGAACAGCACCGCGGGTTCAACGTCGAGTTTCGCAACTTCATCACCGATGCCGTGCCGGAGAACAGCTTTGACAAGATTTTCTCCATCGGTTGTTGGGAACACGTCCGCCGCTGGGACTTGCAGAAGACTTACGAGAAAATGTACCGGGCACTGCGGCCCGGCGGGCGGATGATTACGCACTTTTTCTGCGGCTTGGAACGGGGCGTGCCCGTGGCGGGGTTGGTGGGGCAGATTTTCTTTCCGGGCACCGGCACGCCGCCGTATCCGGTGCAACTGCGGACCGCCAAAGATACGGGCTTTCACGTCGTGCAGCAGTCGATCCACGACACGTACAAGGAAACGTTGCGGCACTGGTTCGAGCGTCTGGTGGCCAACCGCGAACGCGCCATCGAGCTGGTGGGCGTGGAGAATTACAACAAGTACGTGCTGT
>CAYWTU010000109.1:0-9364 GCA_964461275.1 uncultured Pirellulales bacterium
CGGCGGCGCTGGCGGGCTCGTCGGCTGCCTGACCGTCAGCGCCGCGATGGCTGGGCCGAGAATCGAAATCACCCTGGCGGTCGCCGGCAACGCCCCGCTCGAAGTCCAGAAGCGCTGGCACCAAACGCTTACCGAGTCGCCGGCGGTTTCGGTGCGGCTACGCAAGTCGACCGAGTCGGACGCTCCTAGCCAGCAAGCGACCGGCGCCGGAGACAATCGCGTCGTGCGCGTCTTGGCGGTGGTCGACGGGCGCGGAAACCTCACCGTGCCGGGCGGCCGGTTCGCACCCAACGAGCGCCAACGAGCCCGGCAATGGCTGGCCGACCTAATCGAGGAGCCCGCGCCGCCGCCCGGCGAGAGCCCAGCCGACCGGGACAAGCAGGCGGTGCTCGAGCAACTGGCCAAGCCGGTCGACTTCACCACGGTTGGTCGCGATCGTTGGGAGGTCGTCGGCCAACTGCGGCGCGAATCCGGGCTGACGATCGACTTTGACGCCGCCGCTCAAGCCCGCGTCCCAAGGGGCGCCGATCGGCCACCCGATTCGATCGCCGACGAGTTCAAGGGTGTGGCCGTGGGCACGTCGCTGGCGGCCGTCTTGCGGCCCATTGGTCTCGGCTTGCGAGTCCGTGCCGGCGCCCATCCTCCCCTGCTGGCCATTGTCGTCTTCGACGCCCCGCGCGACGTGTGGCCCGTTGGTCAGCCGGTGACCGAAGGAGCCAAGCAGACGCTCCCCGAGTTGTTCGAGTTTTTCTCGGCAGAACTGGACGACGTGCCGCTGGAGCGTGTGCTGGGCAGCGTCGGTTCGCGGCTGGGCGCCCCGGTGCTGTGGGACCGGCTGGCGATCGAACGGGCCGGCGTCGATCCATCGTTGGTCCGCGTCACATTTCCCCCGCGACGGACGGCCTATATGATGCTGCTGCGCGAGGTGCTGCGGAAGGCCGAGCTGCGCTACGAGTTGCGGACCGACGACGCCAACAAGCCGTTCCTGTGGATTACTTCCAAGTTGCCCTGGGAAATGCTCGAAGCCAAACACACGAGTCAACCGCGCACGTTGGACGAATCCAACCAGCCCTAGTCGTCGATTGATGCGCGGCGAAATTCTCCATGGATATCCTCGGCTCGCAGATCGTGCCCATCTTTGAGAACCTGGGGTTCTCGCATGTGGTCTGGCTGCCAGATTCGGCGCTCGGCCCGTGGGAACCATATCTCTTGGCCTCGCAGCGGCTGCGGCTGGTGCGCGTCTGCCGCGAGGGAGAGGCTTGGGGCCTGGCGGCCGGCCTGCACCTAGGCGGCCAGCGGCCTCTGATCCTCATTCAGAACACCGGGATGTTCGAATCGGGCGACGCGATGCGCAACGCGTTGTTCGATCTAAGGCTGCCGCTGTCGGCCGTCATCGGTTATCGCAGCTATCTGCTGGCCAGCTCGACAGACACGGCCAAGCAGTTCACCGAGCCGGTGCTGCGCGGCTGGGGTTTGGACTACGCGCTGGTCGACGCGCCCGAGCGGTTGCACCGCTTGCCGGAACATTTGGCCGCTTGCCGAGCGGCCGGCCGGCCCGGCATCGTACTTTTGGCGGAAGGCAGGATGTAGCCGTGTCGGCGATGCCCGTGATTCCAGCCTTGGAAGTGCTCCACCACCTGCGAACCGATCAGATTGTGGTCACCACGATGGGCGCCGCCCGCGAGTGGCCCCGGCTGTCGAGCCACCCACTCGACTTCCACTACATTCCGTCGGCCATGGGTCAAGCGCCGTCGCTGGGTTTGGGGCTGGCCCTAGCTCAACCCAGCCGAGAGGTCATCGTGCTCAACGGCGACGGCTGCACGCTGATGAGTCTGGGTTGTTTGGTGACGCTGGCCAATAGCGGCGCCGGAAACGTCACGCTGTTCGTACTCGATAACGGCATCTACGAAGTCACCGGTGGGCAGGCCACCGCGGCCGGTACGGCCGATTTTGCTGCGCTGGGTCGGGCCGCCGGCATCCCCAGCGTCCGCCGGTTCTTCGACCTCGACCAGTGGCGCCGTGACGCCGCGGCTGCGTTGCAATTGCCCGGTCCCCGGCTGATTGTCCTGAAGGTCGAGCCGGTCGGGGCGAACTACCATCTTGCGCCGCCGGGCCCCATGGCTGCGCAGATCTTGCGGTTTTGCGCAGCGCTCGACGCGTAACGTTGCGGCGCTGTTCCACCGGCCAGGATCCGCACGTTCGTCATAACCCCACCCGTCGGCCGCTGGCCCGTACGAGGCGTTGCTTTTTCGCCACGCCTGGGCCAAGAAAAACCTAGTTTTGTCTGGAGTCGGCATCGACCAGCCGAAAAACACCGTCCTCACTTATTACCCCTCTTGGAGACGGTTACTGCCCGATGAACTCGCTGGTGTTGAACTGTGTATTCGCGCTTGGCCCGATGGCGGCGGTCTGCCCCAACCTTGCGGGGCTGCTGCCGGCCACCGAACCTCGCCTGCAAGCGGTCGTCGAAGACGCTGCCGACGGTCGGCTCGACGATCACTCGCTGCTCGGCGCTGCATTGGTTGCGGCCGGAGGCACCGCGGCCGACGAACCAGTCGAATTCCTGGCCGAGACGTGGCGCCGGGCGCTGCAGGCGGAACCGCTCGCGTCCGATCCGGTTCACGGCCTGCCGGAGCTGTTCCGAATTCATCGGTTCCTGCACCACCAGATTCTGACCGGCGACTATCGCGACGACGCCTCGTCGCCGGCTCTGGCTTTCGATGGCGGCCCCTACAACTGCGTCAGCGCCACTTTTTGGATGGTCTGGCTGGCGCGGTCGTGCCCGTCGCCAGCGGGCAAATTGGACCTGAGAATTGTGGAGAAGCCGGGCCACGTCTGTTTGCGATTGGCGACGCCGTCCGGTTTCGTCGAGATCGAGCCCACCTGCCCTGACTGGCGCCAAGCCGTGGTGGCGCGGCGCCGGCCGAGCGGCGCCGGCGGCCAAAGCCGAGTCATTTCCGAGGCTGGCCTGCTGACGATTTTGCTCTACAACCGGGGGCTGGACCATCTGGAAGCCGGCGACGTAACGGCGGCGGTGGCGTTGAATCGGCTGGCCTTGGTGGCCGATGGCGACAGCGTGCCGGCGCGGCACAATCTGACCGCGGCGGTCAACGCCCGAGCGCTGGTCGACATGCATGCCGAGCGTTTCGCCGCGGCCGGCGCTTGGTTCACGGCGGCCTTCGCCGACGGACTCCAAGAGCCCGCCTTGACGTCCAACGCCCAGTGGACAACCGAGCGCTGGCGGGAGGCTTCGGCCCTTGCCGCCGCACGACTGGCGACCATTGTGGCGTTGCGACTGCACCCGCCCCAGCTGCGTCCACACGATCTGATTCAGGCCCTGATGTGGCCTGCGCCGCAGGACGAAACCGAATAATCCGGCGCTGACGCGCCAAACTTACGGCGGCCGCCGGAAAAACTTTCAAGAAATTTGGGCGGCGCTTTGACAAGGGGCAAAACGCGACCTACATACTTGTTTGGAGGTCGAACGGGTCGCTCGCTTCGAGACGCCCGCTGGCCTCTAGTCGCTGTGTCTGCCGCAGGTCGGTTTCCACACTTCCGGGCCGTTCCGGCCCCCTGTCCTGCGTCGACGTAGTCGCACTGCTTGCCGTTTGGCGCCGGCCACTCCGGCCGCGCCTGACTTCACCCCTATCTTTGCGTTCGAGATGCGCCGTACGCGCCCTCGCGGGCACAAGCGCGCGGCTCCGGCGCCTTGCGCCCCCGCCTGCGCGTGATGCACGGCGCATCTCGGACGCTCTTTTTTTCACACCCGGCCGCCGCATGGCTTCTCTCGCTTGCGCCAACTTAGAGGAATCGACTTGCGCGGCGCCGCCGTTGACGACGCTCGTCGTCGCCTCGCCGGCGCAAGGCGAACTGGCCATGCGGGGTCAGGTCCGCGCGCTGTTGTCGCTGTTGTATCCGGCGGGAAACGTCGTGGAGCGCCGCCGCGATGCTCGCTACCCGTTCCCCTTTCTCGTCACGTTGCTCCCTCTGGGCCCACACGGCTTGGCGCCGGTTGGCCCGGAAGTTGTGGTGGCGGGAAAGCAATTGTCCGAGCGCGGGCTCGGGTTTTATCACCCGGCGCCGCTGCCGTATCGCCGCGTGTTGGCGACGGTCAACGCTGAAACCGGGGCCCGATTGCGGTGCGTGATGGACGTCAGTTGGTGCCGGTTCACCCGCGTTGGCTGGTACGAAAGCGGCGGCCGATTCTTGGAAGTCTTGCCCAGCGAGAGCGACAACTGGACTTAGCCGCCAAGTTCGGCGGCACTTACCCAGCCGAAAGGAACGACCGAAACATAACATCCGCAGAACGAATTCCCCTCACCAAGCCTCTCCGCTGGGAGAGCTGAGAATGGAGGAAACTATGTTCTTCGGTCGCTACTAAACCGCGTTCGCCCGCGCGTCGTCGTCGGTCGATTCGTGCGGTCGAACCCGCAGCCCTAGCGTCGCCGGTTCGTTTTCGGCCAGCGGGCGCCCGGCGGCGCCATCGAGCGGCGATGGGATGGCCAAATGTCGCTCGAGCGTCGCCTTAAGTTCCGCTAGCCGCGCCGCGGGCCAATCGCGGACGAACTGCCGTTGACGTTCTTGGCAGGCCGCTTCTTCGTGGGCCCGTTGCCGGCTCAGCCAGGTCGCCAGCTCGAGCGACGACACTTCCTCCTGCCAGGCAGCCAGCCGCATAGCCGCCGATGCGTGGTCGTTGATCCGCCCTAATTGCTCCTGCAGCGCCTCGACCTGCGGATAGACCTCCTGCCGAAAACCGGCGTCAAACGCGCCGGCCAGCAGTTCCATGGCGTATCGCAGCCGCTTGGTCTCAATGCGCAGTTGGTGCCAGGCGCTAATCGGCCGCTCGGCCACGTCGGCCAGCGCGAATACCGCGTCGACGACGGGCGTCAACCGCTGGCGGGCCGACACCGCGAACGTCTGAGCGGCGCCCAAAGAGTTGATCGAGGGGGGCGAAGGTGCATCGCGACGGCGCACTCGGCGCACCAATTTCTCGCAACGCCGGTCGAACTTGTCGCGGCGCAGCTCGTGGTAGACCTCGCAAATCGGCGCTTGCGCCCTGCGCCGCTCACGCCGGATCCGTCTGAGCAGCGCCGGGCCATCCGCCTGTTTGTCCTGCGCCAGTAATCCGGCCAAGCGGACGCTGAACACATCGAGGTCGCGGGCGGCGCCAGCCGCACGGCGGATGTGCCGCAGCCGTTTGGCGATCCACTTGACCCGCCGCTTGGGCAGCAGGTCGCCAAACGTCTCCACCGCGGCTGCCGCCCGACGGGTAGCCACGCGCAACTGATGAACGTGCTCCACGTCTTCGTCGTGTCGCTTGGCCGCCGGCCCTAGCGCATCTACCACCGCCGTCAGCCGCAGTTGCAGAGCGCGGCGCGCCACGGCCGTCACCGGCGCCTCGGGAAAGGCGCCGGGAATCCACTTCGAACTCTTGCGTATCGGCCGAGCGGACATGGGACCAGGGCGGCTCGTTGAGGGGCGGCCAGAAGTCGCGATCCTAGGGGGCGCCTGCGCCGCCGAAAGCTCGCATCACAACCGCGCGATTCTCGCACCCCGACGACCGCTCGTCCACGGGCCGTGGCCGCAAAAACCGACTTCCCCATTCGGGCGGACGCCAACGAAACATGCCCCGACGGGAGATCGCCATGCGGCGTATCCTCGCGGCACAAGTCAAGGTGAAATCAGGGCTTACTTGCCGCTGGCGGAAGCGTCGTTGGCGGGAAACTGTTCTTCCAGAAGCCGCACCAGCTCCTCACCACGGGCCATCAGACTGACCACTTTTCCGTCGCGTCCAAGCAAGATTACCGTCGGAATGGCGCTTATTCCGTAATACTCGGCCAGCGAGGACATTTCGGGGCCAGCCGTCTGCGAGTCGGTATGCAGCAGCGTGACCCAAGGAATCTCGTTCTCTTCTAAGAATCGTTTGAGCGAGCCAAGGTCGTCGTCCAAGCTTATTCCTACCACCTCGAATCCACGCTCGTGATACTTTTCGTATGCTTGTTTGACGTTCGGCAGCTCGGCCACGCACGGTCCACACCAAGTGGCCCAGAAGTCGATGAGCACGACCTTGCCTTGATGCTGCTGACTATCGAACGGCTGGCCGGCGACGTCCGCGCCGGTGAACGCCACGAACGAATTTCCCGGCAACGACACCCGCTTGGCCGAGCTCTCAAATCGACGGGCGGCATCAGCGACCGCTTCGTCGTCGCTTTTCTTAAAGATCTCGGCGAATTCGCGATAGGCCGTGCCCGCCAGGTCGTTCAATTCCAGCGACTCGAGGACGCGAATCGTTTGCATCGCCACGCTGGCATGTTGCCTATCGGGAGGGGCGGCGGCGAGCACGTTTTTGATTTCGCCATAGCGGCGGCCGCGTCCGGCGTCATCGAGCATTTCGAGCCCGAGCACGAGCGCTTCTAATCGCTGCATCCGCGCGGTCTGGGCCAGCGCCTCCTCGCCCGCCTTTTCTAGTTCCTCGGAGAACTCGGACAGGTCGGCCGAGGCCCCACTCGTGTCCACCAGCGTGAGCAGCACCAAGGCCTCGATTTTGGCCAGCGCCGCCCCGCGGCGTTGCTCGTCGCTGGCCTCCTTAGCGGCGCGAATCTTGTCGGCGGCTTGGACGACGCCCGGCCGGGTCTCGCGAATGAATTGCTTAATCTCGTCATTCGACGAGGCGTTGGTGCGCTGCTTCTGCACCTCTTCGATATAGGCCGCCAGCTCCTCGGGAGTCCCGTCGGGAACGTCCGCCGACTGGGCCCAGGGCGATATCACCGTGAATAGGGCCAACGCCACGATGGCCCACAATCCGCTCCGCGCCACGCCTAACTTGCTCATGAACGAACTCCCGTTTGCATCCCAGGGCTCAGATCGCCAACACGGCTGGCCGGTCTAGCGTGTCCGTTCGGCCGGGCCCGATAATAGCCTGATTGAAGAACGCCCGAAACGCCAGCCGAATTCCGCGCCACCCACCTAGAATCTCCGAGTTGCCGGGCGCCTTGGCGGCAGGCCACCGAGCCCGCAGAATTCTTTACCCCCGGCAGTCTTGGGGCAAGTCCACACCGGCGATCGGCCATCCGTTGGCCTATCGCCAACGGGGACCGCGTGGAGACCTTGCCGATGCGAGTTGCCGCCGGGATGGCGCCGCGGTTTGACGGCCGGTCCGAATCAGGGCTAACTTGAGTTGTCGAGATCCGAAGAAGTGCATCGCTTGGCGCGTGTGGAAGGCTTATGTCGCGGTCTGTATTCTGTCGTCGATCGGAGGCCAACGCGTTTCGGCCCTGTCGCAACGTCTCCTCCCGAGTCCTGGCTGCCCTGTTCGTGGCCAGCGGGCTTTGCGGCTGTGGCGCCAAGCCTGAGGCAGCCAAGCCGCAACAAAAGGCCGCGTTGCCGTTCGATGGTCAGGCGGTCCGAGTGCTGGTGCTCGACGATGGCGAGCTGGCCGAGGCTGCCAAGAACATCGTGGGCGAATTTCGAGCCCAGACCGGCGCTAGCCTGCAATTCGTCCGTCGGCCCGCGACGGAATTGGTGGGAACGGAGTATGTCGACGCCGACGTGATCGTTTTTCCCTCGCACTTGGTCGGCCAACTGGTCGAGCGGAAGGCGATCGTGCCGGTCAGCCGTGCGCTGCTCGACACCCCCGACTTCCGCTGGAACGAGGTGTTCGAAATGCTCCGCCTACAGGAGGCGGTGTGGGGGCAGGAGGTGTACGGCGTTCCGCTGGGCTCGGCCACACTGGTCTGCTGGTATCGGGCCGATCTTCTGAGCAAGTACGGTCGGCAGCCGCCGCAGACCTGGGGTGAGTATCAGGAGCTGGCCGCGTTCTGTGCCGAGCGCGACAACCTGAAAGACGACGCTCCTCCGCATGGGCAGAATTGGTACGGGACGGTCGAGCCGCTCAGCAAAGGCTGGGCCGGCCTAACGCTCTTGGCACGTGCCGCCGCTTATGCCAAACATCCCGATCATTATTCCACGACGTTCAACATCGATACGATGGAGCCCATGATCGATTCGCCGCCGTTCGTGCGTGCGCTCGAGGAGCTGGCGGCCGCCGCCAAGACAGGACCGGACCCGGACGACGCAGCGCGGATGACACCGGCCGACGTACGGGCAGCGTTTTGGGAAGGACAGTGTGCCCTGGCTCTGACCTGGGCCAGCGCGGGCGACAAGGAGGAGATTCCTCCGGCCCCTAGCGAAGATTTCGCCGTGGGTTTTGAAGAATTGCCGGGTGCGAACGAGGTTTACAATCCCGGCGCTCGTCAATGGGAACCGAAACGCGAGGCGATTGTGCGCCGCGTGCCGCTCCTAGCGCCTGCCGGCCGATTGGCTTCGGTGACGGTCGGCTGTCGTTACCCTGACGCCGCCTGGCAATTCTTGAAAATGCTGTCGACCGAACCGTGGTGCAACCAGGTCTGTTCAGCCAGCCTGAGCACGGCCTTGTTTCGGCAATCGCAAGTGGCCAACCCGTTGGCTTGGGTTGACCGCGGCATGGAACCGCAGGCGGCGCATCGCTACGCCGAAGCGGTGAGATTGGTGATGGGCCGTCAGGACTGGTTGCCGGCGCTGCGGCTGCCGGGTCGGGACGAGTATCTGGACGAACTGGACCTGGCCGTGGGCAAGACCCTCCGCGGCGAGGCCACCCCACAGGAAGCGCTGCAAATGGCGGCCAAGCAGTGGAACTTCGTTAACGAGAAGTACGGCGCCAAGCCGCAGCGACGGGCATTGTTGCGTGGACTGGGGCTATCGGAATAGTCAGAGCTCGCCGCAAACTCAGGAAAAAAACCGCAAACATTCGCTGGCGGCCAACGATGTCCGGCCCATCCGACACCGCTGGTCGAAATCGGAAGCGGTGCAGTTCCCGCTGCAAAATCGCCGGCTTCCGGCCGTTTTCAGGGCCCACTCTGGTCGCTATCCGACGCCCCGGGTACATTGGTAAAGAGACGCTCTCACAATCCGACGGGCCGCCCGTCGGGCCCGGCCAGCCGCTCCCGGAACAGCGGTTGCCCGTCCCGCTTGTCCATCCCCGGCGCCGAACTCGGAGCCGAATGAGGCGTCTAAGCAGCGGCGAATCCGTGGCGAGCGCCTTTCGCCGAGCAGCGACGGAGACTGAGGCATGTTCTCACGGATCGGCCCTTGGGTGAGAGCCCCTTGGTCCGCAGCCGCACGCGCTGCCGTGGCCGACGTCGATGCGTTGCCCCTATCCGTCGTGCCTCCCACTTCGGCCGATGCGCCAGCCGAGTATCGAAGCGGCTTCTGGCGGACGCTGCTCCAGTCGCTGTTGGCCAGCCTCGCTTTACACCTGGCCGTGCTGATTCTGGTGGCGCGGGTTCCGTTGCCGCACACGGGGCGAACCGTATACCAAGACTTGCGG
>CAYWTU010000110.1:0-9220 GCA_964461275.1 uncultured Pirellulales bacterium
TGACCACGGGCGGATTTCCGCTGCACGAATCCGTGCTGCGCCGCATGGCCGGCCTGTCCGGCGCCGAGTTTGTGGTCTTGGATCAAGCCGGCGCCATCGCCGCGGCAACCTTGTCGGTGTCGGCCGGCCAGGCACGGCTGCTGCCCGGCACGGCAGATCTGGCGAACCAACCCGAGGCGTCGCGGACGGTGACGATCGGCCAGGATACCTTCTCGGCGGAACGAGTGCCGATTCGCGCCGCGGGCGCGTCCGACGTCGGACGCTGGCTGATCGTGCTGCACCCGCAGGATCTGTGGTGGCGAGTGGGGCGCGAAGGGGTCTGGGCGCCGCTGGGCGTGGGGGCGGCGATGGCGGCGGTGGTTTGTTGGGCGGCGGCCCACCTGGCGCGGCGCTGGCAACGGCCGATTGTGGCGCTGCGCGATCACACGCGGCACATCGCCGCCGGCGAATTTGTGCCGGCTGAATTGCCCACGACCGACGACGAAATTCGCGATCTTGCCGAGGCGGTCAATCAAATGACGCAGCGCCTGGCGGACTACGAACAAACGGTTCGCGGGCAAGAACGGCTCAAGGTGCTCGGCCAACTAGGGGCGGGAATGGCCCATCAGATTCGCAACGCTGTCGCGGGCGCCCGTTTGGCCGTCGATCTTCACGCCCGCGCCTGCTCAGACCGCGGCGGGCGCGAGTCGCTGGCGGTGGCCCTGCGGCAGTTGCAGTTGTTGGAAGACCAATTGGGGCGATTATTGACATTGGGACGGCCGCGGGCGTTGGAACTTTGCCGGCTCGATTTGGTCGAGGCGGTCCATCAAGTGGTGGAACTGACCGCATTCTCCCTGCGGCATCAGCAGGTGGCGGTGGACTGGCAGCGGCCGTTAGAGGCCGTCTGGGTCGAAGGTGACATGGAGGCCCTGCGCCAAGCGCTGGTCAACCTGGCGCTGAACGCGGCGCAGGCGGTCGAGGGCCGCGCTGCTCCCCGCGTGAAATTCCAAGTTGAACGGCGCGACGACGCCGGCGAAATTCAGATTCAAGACAACGGGCCCGGACCATCCACCGAGACGGCGTGTAAGATGTTCGACCCGTTGGTCACGACGCGCCGCGAGGGGACGGGGCTGGGCCTGTCTGTAGCGCGAGAATGGATCGAGGCGCATGGCGGCGCGCTCACCTGGCGACGCCAGGGAGAGTGGACGGTGTTCGTGGTGCGCATTCCGTTGGCGGCGCCCCTTCCCGAGCGATGGACGGAAGCCGGATTTGAACTCGAGGCCGAAAATGGCGCAGTTGTTGATCGTTGACGATGAACCTTCGATCTGCTGGGGGTTGGCCCAATTGGGCCAGGGGTTGGGCCATGGCGTGGACTGCGCCGCGAGCGCCCAGCAAGGCCTGGAACTAGCGGCACAACGGCGGCCGGACGCCGTGTTTCTGGACGTGCGACTGCCAGGTCGCGATGGACTGTCCGCCATGCCCGACTATCGCGTGGCCACGGCCGGGGCGCCGATCATCGTCATGACCGCCTTCGGCGACATGCAAACGGCGGCCCGGGCTGTCGAGTTGCACGCCTTCGATTATCTCATCAAGCCGTTTCGACTGGACCAGGCCGAACAGGTCTTGCAACGGGCGCTCGGCGCGACGGCGCCCGGCCGGCCCAGCGAACAGTTGCCGCAGCCTGCCGACGGTTTGGTGGGCCGCTCGGCCGCCATGCAAGAAGTGTTCAAGCAGACGGCACTAGTGGCTGCGTCCGAAGCCTGCGTGCTCATCGAAGGCGAAACCGGCACGGGCAAGGAGCTCATAGCCAGGGCGATCCATCGTTACAGTTCGCGCCGAGACCAGCCGTTCGTGCCGGTCAACCTGGCGGCCCTCAGTCCCACGCTGGTGGAAAGCGAATTATTCGGACATGCCGCCGGCGCATACACCGGCGCCTCCACCGGTCGCCGCGGGCTCTTGGAGCAGGCCCATCGGGGAACCTTGTTCCTGGACGAAGTCGGTGAGATTCCACCGGCCTTGCAGGTCAAGCTGCTGCGCGTCATCGAATACGGCGAATACCTTCCGGTGGGCGCCGACGAGCCGAAGCAGGTCGACCTGCGATTGGTCGCGGCCACGCACCGCTGCCTGGAAGACGGGATCGCCTGCGGCGAATTTCGCCGCGACTTCTTCTTCCGATTGTCGACGATTCGGTTGACGCTGCCCCCGCTGCGCCAGCGAACGGAAGATATCCCCCTGCTGGCGCAGCACTTTCTCCACCAATGGGCCGACCGCGCGGGGCTTGCGCCGCCGGCCATCGCCGCGCCCGCCCTGCAGGAGCTCGAGCGCCGCACTTGGCAGGGCAACGTTCGCGAACTGGCCCACGCCATTCATCATGCCCTGGTGATGTCGCGTGGCGCCACAATTGGACCGGAACATTTGCCGCCGCCGCTGGTGGATTTCGGCGACGCCGGTTCCGCGGGCACGGCAGACGTCGCCTGGGCCGTTCGAAACTGGGCACGGCGGGCGGCTAGCGACGCATCGGCCGAGACGCCGTTGTACGAGCGACTCCGTCGAGAGTTTGAACCGGCGCTGTTCGAAGAAGTGCTGCACCGCCACGGCGGTCAATTGGCGCCGGCGGCGCGCGAATTGGGATTGCATCGCATGACACTGCGAAAGCGGCTGCGCGAATTGGGCATCCGCCCCGCGCCCGATGCCGATTCGCGCCAGACGTAGCGCAGCGCCAAGGCGCCGCTTGGCAGGTCGGCGCCGCTCACTGCACCTGTGGATCCGCCACAATGCGATCCACCCGGCTTGTGGCCTGGCCGTGAGCGAAACGCGTCTGCAATTCTGCGCCCGGGTGCAACGTAGCCGCATCACGTACGAGTCGCCCATTGCATTCCGTCAGGCTGTAACCCCGCTCGAGCACGGCCAACGGACTCAGCGACGCAAGCTGCCCGGCGCATCGGTCGACCAGCAGACGTTGCCGGGCGAGACGCTGTCGGATCGCGCGCTCCGCCCTGGCCGACCATTCATCGAGCGCCTGCGCCCTTTGGTGAACCATTTCCATCGGCCGCCGCAGCACCCTGCGCGTTGCTAGCGAATCTAGTCGGGCCCGGGCCGAGGCCGCCTGGCCGCGCAAGGCGGCACGCAGCCGACTTTCCAGTTCGACCAGCGCCTGCTGCACGCCCTCTGCCGACGGGGCGATGAGTTCGGCCGCCTCGCTAGGGGTCAACGCCCGCACGTCGGCCACCAGATCGGACAGTGTGACGTCGATCTCATGGCCGATGGCCGATACCACCGGAATCCGCGAGGCGTGGATAGCCCGCAGCACCGGTTCCTCATTAAAAGCCCAAAGATCTTCCAAGCTGCCGCCGCCGCGAGTCACCACCAGAACGTCCACCGGCAGCGCCAGTCGATTGACCCGTGCAATTGCCGCCGCCACTTCCTGCGCGGCGCCGTCGCCTTGCACGCGCACCGGCACGACGATCACCTCCACGCCCTGCCAGCGGCGATGCAGCACCTGAAGAAAATCGCGGATCGCCGCCCCGGTGGGGCTGGTGACTACCGCCACGCGACGTGGAAACATCGGCAAGGGGCGCTTGCGGGCCGGGTCGAACAACCCCTCGGCCGCAAGCTTGGCCTGCAATTGCCGCAGGGCTAGTTCCAGCGCCCCCAGCCCCAACGGCTGAATCTCCTGAATCACCAGTTGGTACGAACCACGAGGACCATAGACGTCGAGCGAGCCGCGGCAGACCACGTGCAGGCCGTCGTGTAAATCAAACCGCACCCGCTGAGCCGTCCCGCGCCACATGACGGCCCGAAGTTGGGCCCGGTCGTCCTTGAGCGTAAGATAACAATGCCCCGACTGCGGCCGCGAGAAATTCGAGACCTCGCCGCTTACCCAGACCGATGGGAAGGCCCCCTCCAACAGGTCTTTGATGTGGTCGGTAAGTTCGGAGACGCTGAGAACCGTTGGCCCTGCGCCATCGGTCGCCGGGTCATGGCGGTCTTCGTCTGCCAGCGATTCATCGAACATGCCCGAATGATAACGGCGAGGGGCGCTGACGGCGAGCGCCTGGCGAACCGGAATGATCGCAGCGACGAAAACGGCCCGCACGCAACCTAGGGCGGCGCCCACGTCGCAAGACTTCTGACGCTGCGAGTGTGCGCTCCGCTTAGCGCTGCCCGGCAGCGCCGCGTTGATTCCAGATGGCCAGCGCGATCACTAGGGCGCCCATCAGCATCTGACGGGCGTTGGCGTTGACCTGCCACGTGGCGTCGCTAAAGGGAATCGCAAACCGCCGGGCGCCCAAGAGCTGCAACCCCAGGTCGAGATGCGCCATGATGGCCAAACCAAGCGCCGTCCGCGCCACCGAGCCGAAGCCGCCCGTCACCCGCGTGCCGCCCAACACCACGCAGGCGATCGCCTTGAGCTCCAATCCCGCGCCGGCATCGGGAACCGCGGCCCCGCCGCGGGCGGTGTAGAACACGGCCGTCGCGCCTGCTATCCATCCGCTGGCGGCGTACAACAGAAACTCCACGCGGGCGACCGGAATGGCGGCGAACTTCGCCGCCAGGCGATTGTCTCCCACGGCAAACAGCGCCCGTCCCCAGGGCGTTCGATGTACCGCTACGCCAGCGGTTGCCAGCGCCGCCGCAAACAGCCAAAACTGCCCCGGCAGGCCGCACCAAAACCCCTGACCCAGGCGGCAGAAGTCGGCCGGCAACCCAGTGATTCGCCGTCCCTCGCTGAGCGCCATGGCCAGTCCGCTGTAGCAGGCCATGGTGGCCAAGGTGGCCACAAGCGGCGCTATGCCGCGGACGATGAGCAGGCCATTGATCGCACCGGCCACGGCGCCCGTGACGACCGCGGCAGAACTAGCGGCCCAGATCGGCCAGCCCGCATCGTTCCATAATAACCCTAGGACCACGCCCGAAAGCGCCAGCGTCGAGCCGATGGAAAGGTCGATGCCGCCTGTCAAGATCACCGCGGTCATGAGGGCGGCCAAGGCTCCAATCTCGGCCCATGGACGATACAGATCCCAAAGCGCCTCGGGCCGCTTGAGTTGCACCGCCACCAGCGCCACCGAGACAGCTAGCAGCAGCCACGGCACCAATTTCGTCGCGCGGCGCTCGATCATGCCCGCTCTCCTTGCCAGAGGCGGTCGACGACTACCGCTGCCAAGAGCAGCCCGCCAATCACTAGGTCATAGCGATAAACCGAGACCTGCCACAGCACCAAGGCGTTGTACAACAGGCTCAACAACAGCGCGCCCAAGGCGATACCCAAAACGCTGCCACGTCCGCCGCGGATGGCGGCGCCGCCAATCACCGCAGCGGCGATGGCTTGCAGCTCATAGCCTGCGCCCAGCCCCGACTGCATCTGGCCGCTGCGGGCCAGCGCCAACAGGCCGGCCAGGCCGGTCATCAGCCCCGCCCAACCGAACGCACCCAGCCAGGCGCGGCGCTGCGTTACACCCAACAGCCGGGCCGCGGTTGGGCTGTTGCCATAGGCGAACCATTGCCGGCCCATGACGGTGTGAGACAGCAAACCCCAACTTGCCAGCGCCGCCGAGGCGGTCCACCATGTGGCCCCGCCAATGCCCAGCATTCGGCCCGTCGCGAGGCGGCCAAACTCCGGCGGCAAATCGCCGATCGTGTCGCCGCCGGTCAACAGAATCAAACCGCCGCGATAGACGGTCATGGCGCCCAGGGTAATCACAATCGGATGAACGCCGCCGCGGATGGCCAAGCTCGCATTGAGCAATCCTCCCAGCGTGCCGACGCCGAGCCCCACCGCGATCGCCGCGGGAATGGTGACCCACGCTGGTCCCGATGCCTTCAACGTCAAACCGGCTGCCGCGGCCGAGAGTGCCAGCAACGATCCCAGCGATATGTCGACGGCGCCGGCTAGGATCACCGTACCTGCCGCCAGGGCCAAGATGGTCCAAACCGACGCCTCGGCCAATACGCCTTCTAGGTTCTGTCGCGTGAGGAATTGCGGCGCGGAAAGCGACAACCAAACGACTAGTCCCGCTACGGCCGCCGCCAACCCCCAGTGCCCGCGAGCCGCCGGTGCTATGGGCAGGCGCCACAGCGCGGCGGCAGTCGCGTGCGCGATAGGCGGCTCGACGGGCAATGCCGCCGAGGCGACGCGCTCGGCCGTTGCTTCCGCCGCGGAATACTCCGCTGCTATCTCACCCGCGCGCATGACCACTACGCGGTGGGAGTTCTCCAGCGCCTCGGGCAGGTCAGACGTAATCAAGAGAATGGCGCAGCCCTGCTCGGCCAGGCGCCAAAGCATTCGATGGATTTCTTCCTTGGCGCCTACGTCCACGCCGCGTGTCGGCTCGTCGAGGATGAGAACTTTGGGCTCGGTCAACAGCCACCGCCCCAGCACAACCTTCTGCTGATTGCCACCCGACAACTCGGCCAAGGGCTGTTCGATGGAGTTCCGTTTCACCCGCAACAGTTCGGCCTGGACGCTGGCCGTCTCGGACTCTCGACGGCGGTCGATCAGGCCGAATCGCGTCGCGCGGTACAAACTAGCCAGTGTCAAGTTCTCACGGACGCTGAGCCCGCGACAGACCGCCTGCTGCAGGCGATCTTCCGGCAAGTAGGCGATGCCGGCCCGGACGGCCTCCCGGGGACTGCGCACGCGCAGCGCCGCGCCGTCCATTTCCAACACGCCCCGCCCCAGCGGCCGCAGCCCAAACACGGCCTGCGCCAGTTCGCTTCGCCCCGCGCCGATGAGTCCGTACAGCGCGGTGATTTCTCCTGGGTACAGGTCGAGGTTCACGTTCGCAAAGCGCCCCTGGCGGTCCGTCCAACCGGAGAGCCGTAGCCGCGGCGGCGAGTGCGATAAGTTCGAGTCGCGCGCCGGCGCCGCACGGGCCAGGCGGGCGTGGGGCGCGGCATCGCGGCCAACCATGAGACCGACCAATTCGCGGCGATTGATTTGGGCCGCCAGCCCCGACCAAACGCGGCGACCGTCGCGCAGTACGGTAATCCGGTCGGCCAGTGCGAACACTTCGTCTTGCCTGTGCGAAATGTAGATCACACTCGCACCGGCGGCTTTGAGACGTTCGATCTGCGCGAACAGCCATTGCGATTCGCCGGCGGACAGGGCGCTGGTCGGTTCGTCCAAGATGACGACGTCGGCCCGGTGCAGAATGGCCGTGGCCACTTGCAGCATCTGCCGTTGTCCAACGCTCAAGCCGCCGGCCAACTGGCGGACGTCAAGCGGCTGAGCGATGGCGGCAGTGACCTCTTGGGCCTGGCGCATGGCCGCGCGCCACGGGGCCCGACAGAGCCCACCGCTGAACAGGCCGCTTTCGTGCGCCAAGTTCTCGGCGACCGACAGGTCCGGGAACAACTCGGTTTCCTGGTGGACAGTGACAATGCCGGCCCGCCGCGCCGCGACCGGCGACGCCCAGCGGACCGCTTGTCCGCGGAACACGATTTGGCCCTCGTCGGGCACGAGCACGCCCGACATCAATTTGATGAGGGTGCTCTTGCCGGCGCCGTTTTCGCCCACAATGGCATGTACTTCCCCGGCGCCAAAGGCCAGCGACACTTCGTCCACCGCTCGAACGCCGGGAAAGGCGCGAGTCACGCGGGATAGCTCGAGCAGCGGAGGCGGGGTTGCGGTCACGCGCAGCAGCGCCATGTTGGAAAGGTTTCTGGGCAGCGTCGGCGTCAACATTGCACACCGCCGACAGGCGCGTCGTCAAATGCCGGACCGTTTCTTGACGGTGGCCCCGCGCTGCGTTAGAACGCGAGCAAGGCTTGTTGCTGGCCGATTGCCGCCGAATGGGCGGCGATAGACCGTGGAGTGCGGGCCGCAGTTGCAGATTCTGTCCCACGTCGCGCCACAAAGGAGCCGTATCATGCCGTCCTTACTCGATGAACTGGAGAGTCAATTTGACGATCGGGCGATTGGCCAAATCGGCCAGCAGCTTGGCGTCGACCATCAAACTGCCGCCGCCAGCGTGAAAGCGGCGTTACCCATGCTCTTGGGCAGTCTGACGCGTCAGGGAAGCACGGAGCAAGGCGCCGCCGGTCTTTTGAGCATGTTGGACCGCGATGGCGACGGCAGCATTATGGACGATGTAATGGGCTATTTGAGCAACGGGGGCGGTTCGACTGGCGCCGCCTCGAAGGCCGGCGGCGGAACGCTGGATATCTTCTTCGGCAACCGCAGCGACGCCGTGGCCAAAACGCTGGGAAACTCGACCGGCATGAATTCTGGCTCGGCCATGAAGCTCTTGGCCATGCTGGCGCCCGTGGTGATGGGCATGTTGGCGCGACAGAAAAGTAAACAAGGTTTTGACTTGGGCGGACTCACCAAGGCGCTGGCCGGCGAGAAGAACAACTTGGAAGCACGGATGCCCGGCGGCGGGGATCTTTTGGGCAGCCTGCTGGACAGCGACGGCGACGGCAGCATCACCGACGATTTGGCCGAAAAGGGCCTGGGAATTCTGAAAGGCTTCTTGGGCGGCGGTCGGTAGTCCGTTAAACGCGCTATCACCGCGAACCCCCGGTCAGTTCGGCCGGGGGTTCGCGTTTGCATTGACAGCCGTTTCACGCTCCCATCGCAGTGGAGAAAATCATGTCGCTGCTGGCGTATTTGGTGATTGGCGTCGTAGCCGGTTGGCTGGCCGGCAAGTTGGTCAAGGGGTCCGGTTTTGGATTGGTCGGCGACCTGTGTGTGGGAGTGCTGGGCTCGATCGTCGGCGGCGTCGTGTTGGACATTGCCAACGTGAGCGCCGGCGGATGGGGCGGGCGATTGTTGACCGCCACGCTCGGCGCCGTGCTGTTGCTGTTTATAGTGCGGTACTTTAAACGGGGAAGCGTTTCATGAGCGTGAGCATTGATCTCTCGGGGAAGGTGGCCTTGGTGACCGGCGGCGGGCGAGGCATCGGCAAGTCGATCGCCAAGCATCTGACGGCGGCCGGGGCGCACGTCTGCATCGCCAGCCGAAAGATGGAAAACCTGGAAGCCACCGCGGCGGAATTTGCATCGCTGCCCGGCAAGGTGTTGCCTGTGGCGTGCCACGTGGGTCGGGCCGATCAGCTCGAGAATCTGGTGGAACAAACTCAGCGCCAGTTGGGCCCCATCGACGTGCTGGTCAACAACAGCGCCACCAACGTCGCTCAAGGGCCGTCGTTGGGGGTGACCGACGACCAGTTCATCAAAATGGTCGAGATCAACGTGCTGAGCTGCCTGCGGCTGGTGCGTCTGGTGGTTCCGGGGATGATCG
>CAYWTU010000111.1:0-9195 GCA_964461275.1 uncultured Pirellulales bacterium
CCCGGGGAATTGTTTGCCCCAGGCAGCTTCGGTTCGATTTCGAGAATTCGCAGCTTCAGGTCGGCTAGTGGATCTGCCGTCGCCAGCGCCTCGCCTTCGTCGACGGCCGCGGTCAGCCCATCGACGTGCAGGAACACCAGCCGCAGCCCGTAGGTGACGGCTTTGAACGCATCCGTGCCGGGCACACACGTCCGGTCGGCCAGTGCCGCAGCCAATTTGCCCTGGAACGCCGCGAGCAAAACCAGGTTCGTCGTTCGCAACGTTGCGACGTCGGGAATCGCCGGCGATTCAGGGGTGGTGGTCATAGGTTTGGACAGGCAGTTTTTTTCGCCCGAAGAAGAAGAAGCGCTTCCGGCCCCAAAGCGCGCCCGATCTCAGCCAACAACCGGGGGCCCGGGTACCCGGGGGGGGCCAAGAAGGACCCACCGGGGAGGGCCCTCGCACACACTACGGGCCGCTCGTCTCCAGGTGGACGGGCTCAAGGGCTCGCCGGTTGTCTTCCACGATCTGCGGCAGCAGCTCAAGCATCTGCCGATCGCCGAGCAGCGCCCAAAGCATCAGGATTTCCTCCAGGTCATGTCGCCGCAGCGAAGCGTTATGCCGCGCCAGTTCCTCTTTGGAATGAACGATGATCGTCATCTTCCGCTCCTTTCATCGTGACTTCCTTCACATACCAGCGCTCCACGTCGCGCTGGAACAGCTCTGCGAAGGCTGTGGGCAACGGTTGATCGAGCACCGCACGAATGCTCCCTCTCCGCTGCTCCCAGAATTCATACCCCAAAGCGTGTCGGTACGCCTCGCCTCCCGACAGCCCGTACTGCTCACTGCCGAACAACGTCTGCCGATCCGAGAGAAACACCTTGGCCTTCGTCAGTCGTTGCACCAAGTGCAGTCCACAGCGAGTGAACCGCATTCCGTGATCGATCCACGGCACTGACGGCGTCGCGGGCGTCGGAGGCGACGGTTGCCGCGCCATCCTTAGACTGTCGGCCAACACCCGGCGAAACGCCGGGTAATCGTAGCCCGGCGAAGGCGACGGCCAGCAGAGAAAGTGAGCCAGCTCGTGAATCACCACCGAAAACAGCGAGACTCGCAGGTCGTCGACGCAGCCTGCACGAGCCCGCACTCGCTCTAGGTCTATCACCGCGGCGAACCCGCGCCCTTGCCAGACGCCTGCTCGCTCCAACTGCGGACGCAGCTCGACGTCGAGATGGTGGCTCGTCCAACCCAGAGCGCCGCACGGGCCCGTCGACCTCTGATGCCTTTTCAACCCGGCCTGGGGCACAAGGTACACCGCCAGGCCCGCCAGATCGTGCGGTGCGGCTCGGCGACAGACGTCCACGGCATGACCTAGCAGGCGCGCATCCTCGTCTTGAGGTTCAGATTCTTTCAGCGACACTCTTGCTGTCCTCCACGTTCCGTCCGAACTGTCGTCCGACGTCGGTTTCCGTTACATCGCCCCGTACACGACGTCCCGTTCAAACGCCTGGAGCTCCGCCTGCGCGGATTCCAGCTTGGGACGCAGGTCTTCGCGTTCCTTCGTCCTCTGCTCGATGGTCTGTTTGTAACGATTCACAAGGAACTCCAGTCGCTTCCACTCCTCGTCGCGCTTGTACGACTCGGATTTCACCAGCGACGGCAGCAGAGTCTGCCTCGCTTGGTCAGCGTAGGCGTCCATTTGTTTCAGCACTTGCCGCAGGACCACCGCTGTTGGTGTGTCGCGCGACGAAGAGAATGACGGATTGGCATTGAGATCGGCGTCCAAGAATTCCAGCCGGTTTCTCAGCGCGGCCGCGTTCTTCCGCAGTTGCGTCAACCGCTCTTGCTCGTGGGGCAGCAATGACGCAAACAACTTCCGCTGGGCTTCAATGCCCGCGTTGAACCTTGACCGAAGCGGGGCTTCGCGGGCGTAAAGCTCCTGCAGCTTTTCCTCGTGTTGGGCGCGGAGCTTCAAGAACCTCTTCACTTCGGCGTCGATCGCCTCACGCAGTTCGTCCTCCTGTTTTCTCAGCTCCGGCAGCCGCTGCAGATCAGCGGCCCATTTGCGCCGCTGTTCAAGGCGCTGGATGGCCGCCTCAAGATCGCTAGGCGTCTTGTCGATCGCCTGGAGCCGGCGAAGCACTTCGTCATCGGCGATCGCTTCGCCCCCGGCCACAGCTAGGGCCAGGTTCAACAACTGGATTTCACGCTCTGGACCTTCAGCGGCCACTTTTTGCTCAAGACGTTCGATCAAACTCGTCTCAGACATTTTGAAATACCTTTCCTTTAATGAGCGCCGACCGACGGTCGGCAAATCGTTTACGCCGACTTCTCCAACGCCTGCAACCAGGCGTTTTGCTCTGATTCAGGGACATCCTCGATCCGCTCGAATCGCGCCTTGTGCTTGCGGCTCAACTTGTCGAGCACGCCGGCGACGTAATCGGCGTGGTCCCATTCGTGTTTCTGCCTGGCCAAGGCCGCGATGCGGCCGGCCTTGTCGTCGCCCTGCGAATCCTCTGAGCGATTGGGGCGGGCCGCTTTACCGGCGGCCGCAGGCGGCGCGGCGGTCGAGGCCTCTCCGCCGGCCGCCGCTGCCGTCGCGGGCTCCCCCGCGTCGAGCCACGTCAGCAGCACGTCGGCCACGTCCTTGCCGGGCCGCGTGAACACGCCACCCGATAGCGCCGGGCATCGGCTCTTGGAAATCGCCAGCCGGTTCGATTGGTCCAGGTCGCCGCAGACGTCGAACTCGTATTCCACACCATCGCGCTGGACAGGCGCCATGCCGACCTTGCGCGGAACCTTCTTGCCGCGGTCGTCTTCGTCCACGACCCATTCGACCTTGGAACGCATCGTGACGATCAAGTGCAGTTTGCAGCCGACGAGGGCTTCAACCAGTTCGTTGTGCAGCGGCGTCACTTCTCGCCAGGCGGCAAAGCTGTTGCCGCTCTTGCTGCGGGCCGCCACCCGGTCCACCTGCTCGAGCGCCCCGTCCTTGCCGCTCCAGGCGTGCGACAGGGAATCAATGACCAACACATCGAAGCCGGCCTGCTCGGCGGCGCGGATCGCCTCGATGTAGGTCCTGGGGTGGAAGGAATCCAACTCGAGCGCCTCGAACTCGAACAGGTCGGCGTACTTCGAAGCGCTGCCGTGTTCGGTGTCGATCAGGCCGACGCGCCGGCCCAGGTTCGACGCGATGGCCAGCGCCGAGTACGTCTTGCCGCTGCCCGGCGGACCGATCAGCGCCAGCCGCAGCTTGGCCCGTTTCTTCGTGGCCTTGGTGAACTTCATGGCTTACTCCGTTCGTTGCGATTGGTCGGAAGGCAAGAGGCCGGCGCCTTCGGTTGTGACTGGGCGGTAACCGATGAACCGGCCGCACCGGCGGCAGGAGACCCGCAGCCACCCTGACCGCTTGGGATCAGGCGAGAGGGCGAAGTGGATGGGGTGGTTGTGCGGCGCACAGGTCCTCGGAAAGGCGACGACGGGAAACAGGCTGCGGCGCGGTGAGGATATTTCGCGCGAAATATCCGTTGGGCCCTGGGGCCGCGGGGTGTGAGCGAAGATGTCCAGGTCGTCGTCGGAACCGCCCGACGAAGCGGGACACGGGACAACGTTGTCCCGCTGGTCGTCCGACCGAAGAAGTGGGACGGGACGGACGCCCCTATTACATAGGGGGCGTCCCGTCCCACTTCTCACATCACGGGACAGGCTCCGTCCCGCAGCGTCTGTCCCGCTGTCCCGCAAGTCTCTGTCAGCCACTACTCCGGGCATCGTCTGTATCCTCCCCGCGGTTTGCGGCGGCCATCGGCGATGACTTCGCATGGCTCGGCCACTCGATCGCGCACAAGGGCCTCCAAGACTCGCGCCGCACGCTCGCCCGACCAGCCGCACCAGGCGCGCAGCTTCCGGGCGGTCGCCCCATCCGGATGGGCGTCGAGCGCCTCGGCCATGCGCGTCATGTCGGCCTGCTGCCGCTCGACCTGCGCCGCGCTACGTTCCGCATCGCGGCGCTCGCGATCTGCGCTCGCGTGCTCCGTCGCACTCCGGACGGCCACGCACCAGTACCGTGGCGTGTCCGGCGACCAGCGACCCTCGTCGACGTCCATCGCCCACAGACCGCTGTGGCCCGCGGACCCTCCGGCAGAGAGCCACAGGCGATGCTCACCACTGCCAGGCTCGTATCGCTCGCGGCGGCCGATCAGGAGCCACTGCCGGGCCCACTCGGCGAAGCCCGACCACGCGATGTCCGACAGCTCCGGCGGCGCGTATGCGTCGACGGCGCCCTTGCGCGTGTGATGCGCCAACACCAGCATCGCGCCGGCATCCGACACGGCGCTGCCGAGCCGGCCCAGCATCGCCCCCTGCGCGAAGACATTGCCGGCGTCGTCGCCGGGCAGCATCAGGTATGCTGGGTCGAGGATCGCCACCTCGACGCACCCCGCGCGGATGGCCTCCACCAGGGCCGCCGCGTGGTCTGGGTCCGTGAGTCGCGGCAGCGCATCGCACCACACGAGGCCATCTACCCCCGCCAGGTCGATCCTCGCCGCGTCAGCGACGCGCAGCGCCGTCTCCCGTAGCGTGGATGCCCCTGACTCGCCGGACACCAGCAGCACCCGCGCAGGCCGACGGACACGCAGCGCGCCGAGCCAGCAGCCTCCGACGGCCAAGGCGATCGCCAAGTCGACGAGGATCGACGTCTTGAGCGTTTTTTTCGCGCCGGCGACGATCATTGGCTGACCGGCGACCATCGCCCCGTCGATCAGGTACTCGACGTCCCGGACGCGCTCGAGTAGCTCCGCGCACGACATAGTGGGCAGCGTGATCCGCGACTGTCGATTCGGCTCCGCCATCGCCGCGATGCGCTCGCGCAGCTCGGCCAGCGACGTCCCACGCCGCGCGTCGACTGCCAGCGCCTCGGCCTCGCGCAGCAGTCGCCGCCGGGCCGCGGTTTCGGCGACGACGCGGGCGTGATGCTCGGCATTGACCGCGAGCGCCTCCGCCTCGGCGACCTCGACAAGATAGGCCGCGCCGCCCACCGTGTCATACTCGCCGGCAGCACGCAGGCGCTCCACCAGCCCGGTCATATCGACAGCTGCGCCGCCATCCGCGATGGCCAGCATGGCGCCGTAGATCACCCGATGCGCGTCGCCGTACAGGTCGCCCGGCCGCATGGTCTGGCGGACCACATCGATGCGCGAGGGGTCCAGCAGGATCGCGGCGAGTGTCGCCCGCTCCGCCTCGAGCGCCTGCGGCGGCGCTGCGTCCTCACGCTGAGACGTCTGCCGACCGTTGCGCGCGGCGCTAGGCATCGTCGCCCCCTGACCAGCGCCACTCGGCGCGCTGTGGGCAGCCGGCGGCGACCCACGCCGCAAGCTCCGCAGAGCGCCAGCGGCACGACCGACCGATGCGGACCGGCGCCGGCAGCCGACTGGCGGCGTGGGCCCGCTCGACGCTGCGCACCGACAGGCCCAGCGCCGCCGCGACGCCGCGGGAATCCAGCAGCAGCGGGGCGACGTCGGCGGATGTGGCCGCGGAGATCATCGCGCGACCTCCGCCCCGATCGCCCCGGCGCGCGGATCGGCGGTGACAGGCTTAGCTGGCGGCGGGGCCGGCGTGCGGGCGATCATTGGCCGACCTCCGCCGCCCTCAACCAGCCCCGGTCGCGGAGGGCGTCGATGATTGCGGGTAGATCGGCCCCGGTGAGGACGCGGATGCCGCCCAAGCGGCTCGGCTCAGGCAGTGTCCCGTCCTCATACACTCGACGGACGCGCCACTCATCGACGCCGAGCAGCGCGGCGACATCGCGAGTAGTGAGTAGGGGTGGCATGATGCGGGCTCCGTGTACGCCCACATCACACCATGGTTCGCGGCCGCGCCAAGCGTAGGCGCAACAAATACTACGCTGCGCCTACGCCAACCCTGCATCTTCTTCGATCAATTTCGCCGTCTGCCACGGCGTAGAATTTCGAGTGACTACGCCGCGCCTACGCTCAAATAGCGACTACAGCGAGCGTTTTTTCTCACACCTGTCCCTGCTCAGCGCCTGACGAACGCCCTGAAGCGACGTCTCTGCCATGTTTGCAGTTGCGTTTCGTACCTGCTCTTCGCTCCAGTCTGGATGGTCAAGCGCGAGCTGGTTGTAAACGGGAACGATTCTCTTTCGAGACTTCTTATCGGCGCGGTGGCCGCCGGACGCATCGACTAATCCTTCTCCGTCCTTTGCAACTGCATCCTTACATCGGGGGCCGAATTGGCAAAAACGCTCCCATTCCTTCTCCACACGAAGACTTAGTCCGACGGTGTCGACAAGCGGGAGCCCTAGAATTGTGGCTCGAATTCCACTCCAGTTGGCCACAACCGCCTGCGGTTCGAGGTCGTTGATCTCGGGGCGCGCGGTTGCAGTCCACCGAATCATCGCTGGGCCATCAACGACGGCAAACACAGCGAGAAATCTCCACACAAGAAGGACGTACGCCAGTTCTGTCCAACTCGCCGCTTCCCTTCCGGCGAACTGCACGGGAGAACTGTGCAGGTGCCCCAATTCAGCGCGGGCGCCTCTCTCAAGGCACTCATGTAAGAGCACCATGTCCTCGACGACCCGGCGAGCTACCGCCGAAACGACGACCGCGGACACATCATCCCTAGCCACTGTTGCTTGCAGAATATCGATGGACTGAGCGGCGTTCAGCGCCATCGAGGCAGCCGCCTCCACAGTTGGCATCGCGCCGTATTTTGTCCGACGCTCGCTGAAGGTGGGTCGCTGAATCTCGGTGTCCAGCGGGCGAACGCTGAGCCCAAGGAGCGGGTCTGTCGCCGCAGCGTTTGGCAGGCCGGCCGCTGCCGGCGCCTTCTTGCCCATGATCTGGCCTCCTGGTTCTGCGGGCCGATCCGCAAGCTGGGCCCCGCAGAACCAGGAAGAGGGTGGCCCAGCTTGTGGATCGATTTCGGACGACCGCGGTAGCTAGCCGCGGCCGTCACCCGTAGCGCGAAATCTACCTCGTCGGCCGAATCCTGACCAGCGGGCAAAACGACCGAAAAGTAGCGGCTTTTTCTCTGTTGACGCCTGTCAACAGGACGATATAGTTGGTTAGATGGCCTCGCAGCGAGCGCGGCATCCCAACAAGAACATCGAAGCGGCCGTCGCCTATGCCGAAGGGCTAGGCTGGAGAGTCGAGATATCTGGCGGTCACGCCTGGGGCCGCCTGTTTTGCCCGCTCCGGTCGCGAGAAGGGTGCAAGGTCAGCGTCTATTCGACGCCCAAGAACCCGGAAAACCACGCGCGGCACATCCGCCGGGAAGTGGACCTGTGTGAGCATTGCGAGCGAGGCAGCGCGCCGAGCGATACTACCAACGAAGGCACATGACAACAATGAATGACACGAACCGTGACCCCGAGCACGAATTCACACTCGTCCTGGATGGCATTCAGGACTACGACGAGCGGATGGAGGACGCGTTGTTCGAGGCAGGATGCGACGACGCCACGCTGAGCAAGCGCTGTGGCCGAGTGTTCTTGACGTTTTCTCGCCAGGCCCCGTCGATCCGCGACGCCGTGTTGAGCGCCATCGGCAATGTTCGCAAGGCGAACGTCGGCGCGACCGTGCTGCGCGTGGACCTGGGCAACTTGGTCACGCAAGCGGAGATTGCCCGCCGCATCGGCCGCACCCGCCAGCTTGTGCATCAGTACATCACGGGAGGCCGCGGCCCCGGTGGGTTCCCCGCCCCGGCGTGCCAACTGGCCGAAGATTCCCAGTTGTGGTACTGGTGCGAAGTCGCCCACTGGTTGCATCAGAACGACATGATCCCGGAGGCGATGCACCGGGAAGCGCAGGACGTGGCGATCATCAATTCGGTGCTGGACTACGCCCATCAGCGCCACCTCGACGCACAGACCACGGATTCGGTCATGCGGTCGATTGGCGTCGCCTGCCCATGACTTCCATTTGGCCGACGGCTACCAAACCGCCGCTCAGGCCTCGACCAGCGCCAGCATGGCGCGGCGGATCGCCGGCGGCAGCGTTGGCCACGCCTCGACCAGCCGGGCCAGGGCCGGGTCGGTCGCCGATTCCTGTCCGCTTGGGCCAGTGGGTGGGCCAGTGCGGGAAGGTTTCGCGGTTTTCCCGGCAGTTTTTTGAGTTGGTGGCAAATTGCAAATCCGCCATCGTGGGTTCGACTCCCACCGGCGCCTCTTCCCTTCTGCCGCTGGGCGGGCATCGCTGCCGTCTCGTTCCGGCCTCATTTCTCTTGCAAGGCGCTGCTCTTTTGCGGGGCGCTGCAAAGGCGTCCCCTCGGTAGCAAGTCAACGGACTTCCAGCTTCCGTTGGTTTCAACCAATCGAAGGTCGTGGCTGGAATTGAAAAGCGGCGGATCGATTCGGTTAAGGGCCTACGGCTTGGGCATCGTCGTCAGTGGGAAATCGTCGGTGCGAAACGGGCTGGCCGGCAGCCCGCTCTTATTCCACAGGTTCCCCAGTGGATAATTGGCCCAGCCATAGCGGACGGCGGTAGGTTGCTTGACGGCTGGCGAGGTGACGACCACGGTGTTGTCGACGATCTTGGCGTCGGCATTGACGAATTTTCCGTCGGCGCCGCAAATGGCAAAGCCCCGGAGATCGCCATCGCGGGCTTCCAAACCGTCGCCCACATGGGCAAAGCTCAGCACGATTTTGCCGTCGTCGATTTTTTGGTTTTGATAGAGTGGGCCGGAATATACCAGCTGCTTGCCATACTCTTTGGCCAGGGCCCAGAGCGCCAGCCGAACGCCCACCGGCTCCTTTTGCTTGGGGTGGATGTCCTTTTCGTCGCCGACGTCGGTGATCACCGCGAGACCAGACTCGGCGACGTGCAGACTAGTCAACAGCTGCGCCTCGCGCAGCTCGGCCCAGGCGCTGTCGCCAGGCTGGTCGACGATTTGCATGAACGGCGCCAGTTGCACAATATAAAACGGAAATTCGCCCTGACCCCAGGCTTCACGCCAACTAAGAATCATGGCGGGCAACAGCGTGCGATACTGCCAGGCCCGCCCGGCATTCGATTCGCCCTGATACCAAATGGCGCCGCGAAATGCGTACGGCACGAGAGGGTTGATCATGGCGTTGTACAAGCCGTTAGGACGGTGCGGATTGCCGGGCCCGACGGGCGGCTGCGGCTTGGTCGGTTTGGTTTGCATGGCCGCCTCTGCCTCCTTGACCGCCTGCTCCCACTTGGCCAATTCTTCCTT
>CAYWTU010000112.1:0-9135 GCA_964461275.1 uncultured Pirellulales bacterium
CGCTGGCAAGGCCGAGGGCTAGTCCTTCAGTCTACCAAGGATCCCGCGCTTCCGCCGAGGCTTTTCCGCCTCGGAATCGACCTCTTCCGTCGGTCTTTCCTCGGTCGACTCTGCCGATTCCTTGGGTCGGGCAAGCTTGGGAAACAGGTCGGGCAAGGGCTGCGTCAGTTGGACCCCCTGGCCGGCGCCCATCGGTTCGTCGGGCGCATCGTCGCCGCTGCCGCCGATGAAATACGTTCGGCCCGGCTCGGGAACCGCATCGACCTCCAACCGCGCGGCCAGCGCCCCGCCTACTTTGGCTTGCTGCAATAGTTGAACGACATCCGGATAAGCGCCACCGAGCTCAACCATGGCCTCGACCACTTCGGTCAAATTCAGGCCACAGGTCAGCCGTTGATCGTCGCCATCAACGTCGAATCGCGTGACGGTCGCCTGGTCGCTATCGGCTTCGGCCTTGACCAATAGATTGGCGCCCGCATCCAGCGCAAACGGCGGAACGAGCGCGTGTTGCTTGCCGAACAACACCAGTTCAGCCCGAAAGTTGTGGGTTACGTGCACCATGGGCGGGCCGGACACGTCGAGCACATGCATCGTGAAAGCGTCTTTCATCGGCTTGCCCAGCACCAGCGGATCGCGAGGATTCATGGCCCACAGGGCTCGAAACGCGCCATAGCGGGTTTCGGCGCTGGGGGCGTCGAGCAGTCCAACCAGCGCCTCGTAAGCGTCGAAGTCGCTCATGGTGCTCAAGGCGGTCAGGGCGAACAGCCGAAACGCCCGATGATCGCGCGCCGCCTCGGCCAACGGTGCGCAGGCCGCACTGTCGTCCAGATACGCCAGCGCCTCGCCCGCGTAGAACCGCACCAGCGGGTCTTCGGCCTCGAGGCCTTTTTTCAGCGTCGGAATCGCCTCGCCGCCGATCGCCTCCAGCCGCAATGCCGCGGTGTCGGCCGTGACCGGGTCGAGCAACTGTTTCTCGAGCAGCTTGAGCCGATCGAGCCGTTCGAGCGACGTCTCTTTGAGCGGCACGGCCCGCACGACCTGCATGTAGCGAGCCACGTTGTCCTTGTAGCGGGGATGGATCAACAGGGCCACGAACTCATCATTCTGTGGCGTAGCCACTCCCTGTTTTGTGCCGTTGTGATAAGTGTGGAAGCGTTGATTGATCGCCGCTCCCACGGCCGAACTCTTGGGGACCGAGCGGTGAGCCGGCTTGAGCACCAGGCCGATCGACCGCGGCTTGCGGCAGACCCCGCCTCCCAGGATTCGGCCGCGGGTGAGTTGCAACTTATCGCGTCCCAATTCGGCCGAGGGATCGACCAAGATCGGACCTTGACCCAGGGCCCAGGTGTCACCTTCGCGGATCTGGTTGTTGAGACGGGCCAGCTCCTTGAGGCGGGACTCCATCAGCCAGCCGCCCCGAAGACTGGTGGTCTCGCTCCGCGAGGGAACGCGGACCTCGATGTCGAACTTATCCCCTTTTTGGATGCCGGGGCGTAAGTAGCCGGTCACGATCACCACCGACGTGCTGGGCGAGGCCAGAACCTTGTTGGGCGACTCGATGCCCCGGGTCTGCATATCGGCCAACACGGCCGAGCGTTCGTACGACGGTGGCGGATCGCTGCCGGTGCCAGCCAGTCCGGTGACCATTCCCACGGCCTCGACCTTGGCGACGTTCATTCCGGCCGGCGCCGCCAGGTCGCTGACCAGCTTGGTTTCCTCCAAAAGCTCGTCTGCCTGTTCCGGGCTCTGGCTGCGAATGGACTTGCCGGAGCAGCCGGTCCAGGCGACCGGCGCCGTCAGAAGTGCGATCAGAAGTAGCCAGTGTTTGGGCATCGTGCCGCAATGGGCCGTTGAGACCCGTGTTTATGGGGCGCTGCTGCGTGTGCGCCAACGGCGCAGCGCCATCCATGGCGCCGGTGTTTGCCCCTCGCCAGCCTCGCCTGCGTGCGCGGCCGATTCAGGGGGCGGAAGGATAGTAACGCGGCCGCAAGGGCGTCAAGCCCGGCGTTTCCCCAAACGCGGCAAAGTGGAGAGACTGCGTAAACCTGCGCCGCGGCGCCTGGCGCGACAGCGGATCGTACGCCCAACTGCATGTCAAGAATGAGTCGATCTTATTCGCACCGCGCAACGCCCCGTCGGTTCAACGGTGTTCCCCTCTTTGCCCCCATGTCCCCGCACAATGCCCGGAAAAACAGCCTCGCAGCCCATTTCAAATTCAACCTCCGTCGAGCACGTCGCGCTGGTTTGCATTACCATAGGGGCCGAATCATACGAACTCCAGGAACGTCGGCATGGAAAAACTTCTCGGCGGCGAGGTCATCGCCCGGATGCTCAAGCACGAGGGGGTCGAGACAGTCTTTGGGATCATCGACGGCAGTTACTTTGGCCTGTACTCGTCGCTGGTCCGCAACGGAATCCGCCTGATCGGTCCGCGGCACGAGGCGTGCGCCGTGCACATGGCCGGGGCCTACGCACGCACCACCGGCAAGCTAGGAGTGTGCATCGCCAGCAACGGGCCGGGCGTGGCCAATGCGCTGCCGGGCGTGGCCGTGGAGAACGGCGAAGGGAATCGCGTGCTGCTCCTGACCAGCACTCGCCGCGTCGGCACCGGTTACCCCGATCGCGGCGGCACCTATCAATACTTCCCCCAGGTCGCCGTCACCAAGCCGATGAGCAAGTGGTCGGGCGCGGTTCCCTCGTTTGGCCGGCTCACCGAAATGCTCAAACGGGCGCTGCGGATTTCGTATCGCGGGCGTCCGGGCGTGGTCCATCTGGACATCCCTGAGAGCATTCTCAACAACAAAGAAAAGCTGGCGGCCTTGCCGCGGCCGGGCAGCTATCGCCGTACGGCCGCGCTGGCCCCACCCGCCGAGCAGGTGCAACAGGCGGCGCGGATGCTGCACGAGGCGCGGCAGCCCATCATCCACGCCGGCAGCGGCGTGGTTCATGCCCAGGCCTATGCCGAACTGCTGGACGTGGCGCAGAAACTTTCGGCGCCAGTGGTAACAAGTTGGGGGGCCCGCGGAGTCGTGCCCGAGTCGTCCCCACTGGCCATTTCGATGATCCATCTCGACGTTGTCAAACAGGTTCGCAACGAGGCGGATGCGGTCCTAACACTGGGCTCGCGGATTGGGGAAACCGATTGGTGGGGCAAGCCGCCGTATTGGGCTAAGCCCAGCCAGCAGCAGCACATCCAAGTCGACGTTGACGAGGAAATCTTGGGGCTCAACAAGCCTGTCGACCTAGCGATTTTGGCCGACGCCAAGGAGTTTTTACGGCAGTTGGCGGCGGCCCTCGTCGCGCTCGGGCCGGCGCCGGCCCAACGCAGGCTGACGCTTGAAGCCTGGGACCGCGCCAAGCGACAGAGCCTGGCGCAGCTCGATCAGGCGCTGCCCGACGGCGCCAAGACACTCACGGCCGGACATGTGGCGCGGGCCTGCCAGAAGGCGTTCGGCACCGATGCCTACTGCGTGCTCGACGGCGGCAACACCGCCGTGTGGGGAAATTTCTATCACCAGATGCACAGGCCGGGGACGTTGCTGGGGACGTTCAAATTCGGCATGTTGGGGGCCGGGGTGGCGCAGGCGCTGGGGGTCCAAGCGGCCGATCCGGCGCGGCAGGTGTACTGCCTGATCGGCGACGGTGCGATGGGTTTCAACCAGCAAGAAATCGAAACTGCGGTCCGCAATAAGCTCAACGTGTCGTACCTGGTCTGCTGCGACAAACAATGGGGCATGGTCAAGATGAACCAGCAGTTCGCCCTCAAGCCGCTCAAGACGCTGATCAAAAAGTCGCTGGCGCCAGAGGAAACCATCAACGCCGACCTGTGCGAAACGCGGTTCGATCGGTTGGCCGAGAGCATGGGCGCGCGGGGACTGCGGGTCTCAACTCTGGCCGAGCTAGCGCCTGCTTTGGACCAGTGCGTGCGGTCCGAAGTGTGCACCGTTGTGCACGTCGATGTCGACCCGGTCAAACATATGTGGGCCCCGAATCTGTTGACGTTCAAGAAAATGCATGAGGAGCCGGCGGGTTAGCCGCGGCATGGTGCACCTCATGAATCCGTCTCCCAGCGTCGACGCGGTGCGGCTGAGCTTTCAGAACGGCGGCGTTGGGCTGCTCAACGTCATTATTGGGCTGATCATGTTCGGCGTGGCGCTCGATTTGCGCGCCGGCGACTTCGTCCGGATTGTGAAGGCGCCCAAGGGGCCGATGATCGGGCTGGCGGCGCAGTTCGTGCTCTTGCCAGCGGCCACGTACCTGTTGACGTTGATTCTGAACCCGGCGCCCAGCATTGCCCTGGGGACGATCCTGGTGGCGGCCCGTCCGGGCGGAAACGTTTCGAATTTCCTCACCCACTTCGCCCGCGGAAATACGGCCATGTCGGTCACGATGACGGCCTGCTCGACCGTGGCGGCGGTGGTCATGACGCCGCTCAATTTGCAGTTCTGGGGCAGCCGGCACGCGGGCGCCGCAGGCATCTTGCGGGAAATTCGTCTGGAATCGGCCGACCTGTTTCAGACCATCGGGCTGATCTTAGGCATCCCCATCTTCGTGGGCATGCTGACGGCCCATTTTCTGCCTCGCGTGGCTCAGCGGCTGCATCGGCCCTTCCAATGGTTTTCGATTGTGGCGTTCGCCGCGTTCGTGATCGTCGCCTTCGTCAAGAACATCGAAGTCTTCGTGCAACACGTCCATTGGGTGGCGCTGGCCGTCTGTTTGCAAAACGCAGCGGCGCTGGCGGTTGGCTATCTGGCCGCCAAGGCGGTGCGGCTGCCGGAGCGTGATTGCCGAGCCATTTCGATCGAGGTTGGCATTCAGAATTCGGCCCTGGGGCTGGCGCTGGTGTTTGGCTACTTCGATGGTCTAGGAGGAATGGCGCTGGTGGCCGGCTGGTGGGGAATCTGGCACGTAATTTCCGGCTTCACGTTGGCGTCGTTCTGGCGCCGTCGGCCGACGCCGGAGGCGGCGGAGCGATGCCCGGCATGAGCGACGCGCGGCCATCGATCTTCGTCACCGGCGCATCGGGATACCTGGGGCGACAGGCGGTGCGACGACTGACCGAGTCCGGCGCGCGGTGGCGCGTGACGGCGGCCGATGTCCGCGACCCCCAGGCCGATGAGCGCTTGCCGGGCGTGGAATATTTGGTCCGCGACGTTCGCGACGCGGCCCTTTCCGATGACCTGGCCCAACGACGCCCCAGGACGGTGGTCCATCTGGCGTCAATCGTTAATCCTGGCGGTCCGGCGCGTCGCGAATTCGAACGAACCGTCGACGTCGATGGGACGCGCAATGTGGTCCAAGCCTGCCTCGCGGCCGGTGTGCAGCAACTGATAGTCACCAGCAGCGGCGCCGCTTACGGCTACCACGCCGACAATCCTGTGCCGCTGCGCGAAGACGACCTGCTCCGCGGCAATCCTGAGTTCGCCTATGCCGACCACAAGCGACAGATCGAGGAACTATTGGCCGAGGCTCGGCGGCGACGTCCTCGGCTCAAGCAACTCGTGTTTCGGCCCGGCACGATCTTGGGGGCACGCACCGACAATCAGATCACGCGGCTGTTTCGCGGCCGCTTGGTGATGGGCCTGTGGGGATATGAAACGCCATTTGTGTTTATTTGGGACCAGGACGTCGTCGAGTGCATTGTGCAGGGCATCGACCGGTTGGCCGAGGGCGTGTTCAACTTGGCGGGCGACGGTACGTTGACCTTGCGCGAGATGGCAAACATCATGCGCAAGCCCTACCTGCCGGTGCCCGTGATGATTCTGCGGGCGGCGCTGTGGACCTTGCAACGGCTGCGATTCTCGCCGCACGGTCCCGAGCAAGCCCTATTTCTCCAGTATCGCCCCGTGCTGGCCAACGACCGGCTCAAAAGCGACTTCGGCTACACGCCAAGAAAAACGAGCCGCGAGGTGTTTCAATACTTCCTGGCGGGGGGCCAGACATGACCGGCGCGCGATCTGGTCCAGACGCATCGCCTCGTTCCGACCAGCGGCCCGTTGCCGCCGTGGTGGGCGGCGGCGGAGGCATTGGACTGGGGATCGCGCTGGCGTACTACCGGCGAAATTATCGTCTGGCGCTGATCGATTTCGACACCACCCGCCTGGACCAAGCGAAGCGGCGGCTGGGTGAAGCGGCCACGGGCTACGTCTGCGACATCACAGCCGAGTCGGCTGTCGGCAAACTGACAACCCAGTTGCTGGCCGACTATGGGCGCGTTGACGACGTGATCCATGCGGCCGGGCTCACGCATGTGAGCCGGTTTGACCAGACTGAGCCGGCGGTGATTCGACGGGTGATGGAGGTCAATTTCTTTGGCGTGGCCGAAGTCACACGGAGACTTCTGCCGGCGCTTGAAGCCACTCAAGGACGGATCGTGGTGCTTAGCAGCGTCTGCGGTTTTGCGCCGTTGGTCGGTCGAACCGGCTATTGCGCCAGCAAGTACGCGCTGCATGGTTGGTTCGAATCGCTGCGTTGTGAAACGGCCGGCCGCGGCGTCTCCGCCACGCTGGTCTGTCCCAGTTTCGTAGACACCGAGTTTGCTAGCCGGGGACTGGCGGGTGACGGCGCCCGGCTGGGCCAGCGCCGCCTGACCGCCGGCCAGCTCCTGGCGCCCGAGGAAATGGGTGAGAAGGTTTGCCAGGCGGCGCTACGGCGGCGGAAGCTAATGGTTCTATCGCGCTCAGGCCGGCTCAGCTATTGGGTCTCTCGCCTAGCTCCGGGGCTGTACCAACGGCTGATGGCCCGACAGTTTCGGGAGATTTTGGAGTCCAACCAATAACCTACTCGGTTTACTAAAAGCCGAATGGACGAAAGACTGGACCGGCGCGGCCAGGCAGATCAGAATATGCCGTCGGTCGCGGCGTCCGAAGGGGCGCCGACCGCGAGCGTTTCCTCGGACCGCCCTTGTGCCCCGTTCTTCCTCCCAGGTGTCCCGCATGTCGCCAAAGAATCGTGGATCGCGTCGCGAATTTCTGCAAACGGCCGCAGCTACGCTGGCCGTACCGTACATCATCACCTCCAACGCTTTGGGCAACGATGAAGTGGCGCCGGCCAGCGACCGCATCGTGATGGGTGGCATCGGCATCGGCAACATGGGCGCCGGCGACCAGAACGCCTTTCTAGGCCGCGGAGACGTGCAGTACGTGGCCGTGTGCGATGTTCGCACGCGCATCCGCGAGGCCGGCAAGGCCCGGGCCGACCAGCGCTATCAGAACAGCGACTGCGCGGCGTACAACGACTTTCGCGAACTGCTGGCCCGGCCGGACATCGACGCCGTACACGTCGCCACGCCCGACCATTGGCACGCGATCATGGTCGTCGAGGCGTGCCGCAACGGCAAAGACGTCTATTGCCAAAAGCCCGAGACGCGTTCGCTGCGCGAAGGGCCGCTGATGATCGCCGCGGCGCGACGGTATGGCCGCGTGGTCTCGGGCGGCAGCCAGCGCGTTTTGGAAGACTACCGCGGCGCGGTGGACAAATGTTGGGGCGGCGAGCTGGGCCAGGTCAAGGCGATCAACGTCAACGTCGGCCCGCTGTCGCAGCCGTGCAATTTGGAACCCGAGGAGACGCCCTCCGACATCGACTGGGAGATGTGGCTGGGCCCCGCCCCTTGGGCTCCGTATAACCGCAAACGCTGCGACGGCAACTTTTCCACCGCCGGCAACAGTTGGCGCTCGTACGAAGACTACTCAGGCGGCGGAATGACCGACTGGGGGGCGCATCACTTCGGCGGGGCGACGTTCGCCATCGACGTTCGCGAGATGCAGCCCGAGGAAGTCGTCTATCACGGCGACGACGAGAAGCCGCACCTGACGTTTCGCTTTCCCAACGGCGTCCTGTTGCACCATAACCGACCGATGTGGGAGAACCTGCAGGTAGAGGGAACGCCCGACGCTCCGCGCGAGGCCAAGCCGGTGCCTAGTTACAAGGGAGAAGGAGGCATTTACGGCGACTTCATCGAGTGTGTTAAGACTCGCGAGAAGCCGTTTCGCGACATCGAACTGGCGGTCAACACCATTGCCGTCAGCCACCTGGGGATCATCGCCTACAAGCTCGGCCGCAGCCTGAAATGGGACGCGGCGGCCCAACGGTTTCCGGACGACGAGGAGGCCAATCGCATGATGGATCGGCCCCGCCGCGAGCCTTGGGTGTTGTAGACGCGGGTGTGATTCTTCCAACTGCCAACCAACTCAGCCGCATTTTGACCCATCGGGGATACTGCCATGCTCGACCAGGCCTTTGAATCGCTGAAAAACTACGACTGGGGCGCCGACCGCACGCAACTGGCGCCCATTGACGAAGCCGTCCGCGACGCCCAGGGCGCCGCTCGCGCCGAACTTGAATCCCGCCTGACGGCGGCGCTCCAGACCGATCTCTCCCGGGCCGCTAAGGACTTCCTTTGCCGCACACTGATGCAGGTAGGGTCGGCCGCTTCGGCCCCTGTGCTCGGAAGTCTGTTGGGGCAAGCCGATTTGGCCCACATGGCGCGGTTCGCCTTGGAACGCATGCCGGCGCCCGAAGCCGGCTCGGCCCTCCGAGACGCCCTCACCGCCGTGCAGGGACCTTTGTTGGTCGGAGTCATTGGCTCGCTCGGCGCCCGCCGCGACGCGGCCAGTGTCCCGGCGCTCGCCAAGTTGGTGAACCATGATGACTCGTCCGTCGCCCGCGCCGCCGCCATCGCGCTAGGGCACATCGGCAACGCCGACGCCGCCCGAGCGCTGGCCGGGGCCAATCATTCGTCAGCCGATGTCCAGCAAGCCGTCGCCGACGCCCGCCTGGCCGTGGCCGAGCGGCTGCTCTCAGCGGGCGACAAATCGGCTGCCTTGGCCATCTACAAAGCGCTGTCCGGTCAAGACCGACCCAAACACGTTCGGCTCGCGGGAACGCGAGGCGTCTTGGCGTGCGCCGGAAAGAGCCAGTGAGGCGCTGTGGTCCCTACCCTCCGGCTCATGACCAAAGGTTGGCAACGTCAACCCGCACGACCGAGCCGGCGGTCGCGCACAAGATGATCGTTGTTTCTGACGGCGCCACGCCACGAGGGATTGGCCAGTGAATCTTTGTCGGTTGGTTTGGCACGCCGCCGCGTGGGGAGCGATTTTGCTTTCGGCGATTGGTCTTGCGCCCGCTGCCGCAGGG
>CAYWTU010000113.1:0-9018 GCA_964461275.1 uncultured Pirellulales bacterium
TTGGCGTGACGCCCACGCTGCTTAAGGGCCAGGCGCTTCTGTGGGGCGGATACTACGCCGAGGCGGGGTTGCGGCCGATGCTCGACGCCGACCTGTTGGTGGCGGCCGAGGAAGCCGCAGTGGTGTCGGCGCTCTTGACGGAAGAAGGATGGCGGCGACCACACGCGCGGCAGGGGCGAGGCTTTCCGTTGGCCCACGCCGAGAACTGGCGCCAGGGGCCGCGCCGCGAACTCGACCTGCACGCCAAGTTGCTGCCTTATCCGTATCCTGCCATCGGCGCAAAGACGATTTCCAGGAACGGGCAACGGTTCTCTCACGGCGGCGCGACGTTTCTGATTCCCGATGCGACCGACCTGCTTTGGCATGCTTGCGTGCATGGCCGAATCTACGCGGGGGGCGATCCGCGCCGGTCGCTGTTGTGGCTGGCCGACGTTCAACGGCTATTGATCCGCGGCCAGGCGACGATCAACTGGCAACGATTGTTCGACGCCGCGCTTGAGACCCGTACGCTACTGCCTCTGCGCGAGGCGCTGGGCTATGCCTGGGCGCGGCTGGACGCGCCGGTTCCGGGCGACTGGCTGTCGCGGTTGCGGTCAACGCCGTTGTCGCGTGCTCAGGTACGGCCGTTTTTTCGCCGCGTGGGACCGAGGAATCGTTATCCGACGCTGGTGGAGCTGTGGGAGAACGCCTGGGACGATTACGTGTGTTGGGCCGGGTCGCGCGGCGACGAGCTGGGCCCGCGCCGATTTGTGGCTTACGCGGGCCGCGGTCTGCTGACAGGGCTGCGCAGTGGAGCGGCCGTGAAGTACGGCGCGCGGATCGCGTGGATGACGCTGCGGCAGGGCCGAAGGGCACTGGCAAGCCCGAATCTAGTCCAGTCGGCCGAGCGGCGCTTGGCCAGCGTGGCGAGCCGCTGATTCGACGGCGTGACGCCGTTGAAGCACGGCGGTTCGGTTGTTTGTTGGACTCAAAAAAGTCTTCGAATTGTTTCTTGAAAAGAGCCGCGCGCTGCGATAACTTTCACACCATGCTAAGTCAACGCACGGCAAGCACGGCATCGCTGAGAACCAGTCCTGTGAATCAGCGGCTGATCGAACGGGCCGAAGGGTTGCTGGAAGACGCGCTGAGTGAGGGATTGCGGCGCGGGTTCCACGGCACGGTGAGCGTGGAGCTGGGTATCCAAGACGGCACCGTACAATTCGTACGGCGCAAGGCGGAGAGGATCGAAAAGTAGCAATTTTAGAGTCCAACACAACCTTCTCGGCTGGGTGAGCACTACGGAAGTGTGAGAGCCGCTGTGAGGAGGTGTGGCGGCCTCGAATTGAACAATTTGCGGTATCGGTAGGGAGCTTGCCTCTGTGGGGCGAGTATCCCACGAGCCCAACGCCCGACTGCACGGCAGCTTGCCGCGCTGTCCAGCGTTGGGCTTTTTTTTGGTCTGATAGGTTTTTGTATTGCAGTTTGGCGGCGGCGATTTATCCCTCCAAGGGAGCAACGCCTGTCCACTGGTCAACGGCAAGGGAGCGTACATGAACGAAACGCTTTTGGAATTCGTCGATTCGCGTGGGGCCCAGATGCGCGTCGATCGGCAGCACGGCATCGTGCGGGGCGTCAAAGTGTTGGGCCTGACGTCGCGCAATGGCCGCCTTTATTTGCCCACGGCGCTCGAACGCGCGGCGCCGCTG
Source organism: uncultured Pirellulales bacterium (assembly GCA_964461275.1). GTDB lineage: Bacteria > Planctomycetota > Planctomycetia > Pirellulales > CAYNRE01 > CAYWTU01. The sequence continues at coordinate 1,686 of CAYWTU010000113.1, forward strand.
TACGAGGGCGCTCGGGTGAACGTGAACCACCCGGCGGGCGACCCCAAGGCGCCTCGTGACTATCGCGATCGGGTTGGCTCGGTGCAGGCGGTGACGTATCGACCCGGCGAGGGGTTGTTCGGCGACCTGCACTACAACCCGAAGCACTCGCTGGCCGAACAGTTGGCGTGGGACGCGGAGCACGGCGGCGAAAACGTGGGGCTGTCGCACAACGTCGAGGCCCGTGTGAGTCGGAGCGATGGCCGGCTCGTGGTCGAGGAGATCACCAAGGTGCACAGTGTCGATCTCGTGGCCAGTCCGGCCACGACGCGGGGGCTGTACGAGCAGGCGGCCGCCGAAGCCGACGCCGAGACGGCCGAACTGCGCCTCCAAGTGCAGCGCTTGAGCGAGGAATTGCGGCAGGCTCATCAATGGCGATTGGCGAATCAATTGGTGTCTGCGGCGCGGGCACGATGGTCCACCGTGGACGCGGATGCAACGGGAGCGATTCTTGACGATGCGCTCTTGGAGAGCGCGGCCCGGGCGGCCGACGAAGCGGCGGTGCGGCGGACGGTGGACGAGCGCGTGCGGTTGGTCGAGACGCTGTTGCGGCGCAAGCGCAGCGAAGCCGAACCAGCGCCGCAGAGCGCGACGCAGCGGATGTGGGAAGGCGGTCAACGGCGGACGAAGGACGCGACGGAGTTCGCCCGGGCCATCCGCACCTAGCCGGTCGGCGACGGCCCGACCGCGGCGCGAGGTGAGCGATTCTTGAACTTTACGGGAGACGAAGGCAATGACAGACACGATGCGGTGGCGATACGGCGACACGAACCCGGTGGTGCTTCCGGTGGACTCCGGGACCGTGATCGAGATTGGCGACCTGGTGTATCTGGCGACGGACGACGTCCGGCCGGCGGGCGCGCAGGCCGATCAGGGAACCGAGGCGGCCAACCAGGAACTGTTTCACGACAACTTCGCGGGAGTGGCGATGCAGCGTTCCCGCAGCGGCGATACGACGCCGGTTCGCGTGGCCACGACCGGCGTGTTCGAGCTGGCCTGCGCCAGCGGCACGTTCGAGGTGGGCGATCTGGTGGGCGGCAGCGAGAACTCGGCGGGCAACGCGCTGTTGAATCAACAGGTCGAAAAGGTCGCGACGGCCAACCTGGCGATCGGCCGTTGCGCCAAGCGGGTCAACCCGGCCGGCACGCGAGTGCTGTTGGACATCGTGAGCACGGTGTCGCACGGCGGGCCACAGACGGCCGCCTAACCGACCGACGCCCCCAGCCATTCGAATCAAGCCAACCCTAAGAGGAGAGACAAACGTGACGATCAAGTATCGCGAACTCAAGCGGCGCTACGAACTCGATGGCCCACAGCAGACGGTGGCCCATCTGTCCGAAGCGCTCGACAAGAAAGAGCTGGCGCCGGAAGACTTCAGCCTCCGCGACCTAGCGGAGACGCTGGTGCCGGACGGCGGCCAATGGGTCCGCAGCCTGGACCCGCGCAGCGGCGATGGCGTGTGCCTGATGGAGGCCGGCGACGGCGTGGATGTGACGGCCTTCTTGAACGTCACCAGTCAACTGGTGTCGGCCAAGATATTGGAGACGTACACGCAGGAGGCGTTCGTGTTGTCCAAGCTTGTCAGCACGATTCCCACGCGGCTGGACGGCGAAAAGATTCCGGGCGCAACGCGGGTCAGCGACAGCTTGGAAGAAATTCACCCGGGCATGCCGTATCCCAACTTGGGCTTCGGTGAGGATTATGTCGAGACGCCTTCGACGGCCAAGCGGGGCCTGATTGTGCCGGTGACCAAGGAGGCGATCTTCTTCGACCGCACGCACCTGGTGCTCAGTCGAGCCGCCGAGGTGGGCGAGATATTGGGGTTGAACAAGGAGAAGCGGCTGTTGGACGTGGTGATCGGCGCCGCGAACACCTACAAGTGGCGCGGAACCAGCTACGACACGTACCAATCGAGCAGCCCCTGGGTCAACGTCAAGAGCGGCAATGAGCTGATCGACTGGACCGACGTGGACGCGGCCGAGCAGTTGATGGCCGAGATCGTCGACCCCAACACGGGCGAGCCTGTGTTGGTGCAGCCCAACACCGTGTTGGTGACGCCGGCGTACCGCGAGGCGGCGGCCCGCGTTTTCGGGGCGATGGAAATTCGATTCACGGGCAGCGGCAGCGAGTCGCAGACCATCGTGGCCAATCCCCTACGGCGGTATGGCGTCGAGGAGAGCCGGCTGATGTATCGCCGGATTGTCGCCTCGGGCGTGTCGGCGGCGGACGCCAAAAAGTGGTGGTTCCTGGGCGACTTCAAGAAAGCCTTCGCCTATATGGAAAACTGGCCGATCACGGTGGCCCGCGCTCCACACAACAGCGAGGCGGAGTTCAGCAACGACATTGTAGCCCGGTTCAAGGCCAGCGAACGGGGTGCGGCGGCGGTGCTCAACCCCCGGTACGTGGTCAAGAGCACGGGCTAGACGGCGGGCGGGAGCAGTGCGCGGCCGCGGGCGACGAGCGGCCGCGCGCTGCCGGTGGAACATCGAGAGACACACTCAGGGCGGCAAGCGAGGCAACAACATGACACGAATGGGCGACGACGTAGTCGGCAACTTTGCGCACGGCCGCAGGTCCGGCATCGGCGCAACCGCCGTGGCGCTGGCGAGTCAGTCTCGTCCGGCGACGCGCGGCGTGCAGCTCAAAGCGGACGAGGACAATCTGGGCGTGGTGTACGTGGGAACCAGCGGCGTGACGGTGCTGACGTCGGAATTGACCGACGGCTTTCCACTCGAAGCGGGCGAGGGGCTGTTCCTGCCGATTGACGACGCGGCCAAGGTGTATCTGGCGGCGTCGATGACCGGACAAGTGGTGCATTATCTGGTGGTGTAGTCCATGCGATGTCGACATTCCATGTTCGGGGTTCGCGGAGCCAAGGTCGGCGGGCGCGGTCTGGCGATCGCACGGCGGCAGCGGCGGGCGGTAAGTTATCTGGCGTGCGACACGTTTCGCACACCCGACGCTGCGCCGCTGACCAGTCCGCGGACCTGCGAGCCAGGACCTGGGCAGTTGGTGGCGACCCAGGCAGACGGGGCGTTGGCGGTCAACGACGAAGGCCTGGCGCTGTCGGCGCAGTCGTCGCCCACGACGGGCGACTTGGCGGCGCGCATCGTGGACGCCGTGGCAAGACCCGCACAGCGGCCGCTAGTGGCCGACGTGAGGATGGACGACGGCCTGGCGTGGATCGGTTTTTGGCCCTCGACCGCACTCAACGCTTCGAGCGCCCATGCCGTGCGATACTTCTTCGAAGGCGGCGCGACTTCGATCGGGCACGGCCCGGCGCCGCACGGGGGATTGGCGGGTATTGGCGAGGGGATGCGAACACGGGTGATGGTTCAACCCCGTGCCGCGGGAGGCGCCTATTACTACCTGCACTACCCGGGGTTCATGTCTCGGTGGACGTTGTTTGGCTTCGACCGCCACGGAACCGCGACGAGCCTGTACGGCGGCTTGGCCAACGACTCGGGGGTTGGGGTGTGTCGCAAATTGGCGGTGGTGGACGAAAGCTTCGTTCCGACGGCCGCGGTCGACCAGGCGACGCCGGCCCTGAACACGAACGTCGCGGCGCCGGCCGAGGCCGTGGTGGACGTCAAATTCACGCTGGGCGCCAGCCTGGTCAACGGCCACCAAGCGGAGATCCGCCTGCGACACCAAGACGCCGACAATTACTGGAGTCTGCAACTGGCGGTGACGAACGGCGTTGCGGTGTTGGGCCTCGAAGAAGTAACTGGCGGCGAGGCGACGCTCCGAAGCGCCGAGACGCTGCCTTTGGGCCCCGGCGAATCGGCATACGTACAGGCGTCGCTGGGCCCGGGTTTGTATTTCTGTCGCTGGCGCGCAACCGACGCCGCCGCCCAGATCAACTCGAGTCTGCTGTACATCGACATGGAGTCGCGAGGCAACGACCGCGTCGCGGCGCTGCAACTGAGCGTCACCGGCACGCCAACGATCAGCGACCTGACGGTTTATCCGATGGCCAGCAAGGAGATTCCCCGTGCGATTTAGGGCTCGAGCGCTGACCGAGTGGGTATGGGAAAGTTCGGGCCGGCGGGTGTTGTATCCGCTGGCGGCCGGACTGCCGGTGGGAGTCCGAGTGCGTGACGTGACGGCTCAGAAAAGCCAAAAGATCTTGCCCGAAGTGAACTCCGTGGTGGTGGAGCTTGACGGCGATGAGGATTCGCTGGACGCGTTGGCGACCGATCCGCGGATCATCGAACTATGGCGGGAGGCGCGACTATGACCAACGGCAGCGGCAGCTCCGCGGCGCCGACGACGCCGCTCGGCGACGCCTTAAAACAAACGCTGCGCCCCAGGCTGATTGCCCGAGGAGCGCCGGCCGAGCGCGTGGACCAATGGTTGAACTCGGCACAATCGGTGGGCGAACTGGCGGAATGGCTGATCGCCTGGTGCCGACAGCAACAGGGAGACAATTGACATGCCCAGCGACGCCGAGCAATTCCAGACTATCAAGACCCAAACGCTGGCGTTGTTGGCGGAGATCACCGCGGCGCCCAAGCCGTCGTACAACATCGACGGGCAACAGGTGTCATGGGGCGATTATTTGTCGCGGCTGCAAGACACCGTCGCCTGGTGCGACGAGAAATTGGCCGGCTACGAACCATTTGAAGAGCGTTCGCAGGGGTACTCGCCATGAGTTTAACGCTGACGGACGATCTGGCGATGGCCGACGGTTTGGAGACGGTTACGCTCGAGGCGCGCGACGGGAGCGAGCTGGCGACGATCGCCGGCGCGCTGCGTCGGGCGATCACCACGGCCGAAGCGGCCGCCAGCAACGGCTGGCATCAGACCGGCGACGTGCGATGGCACCTGCCGGTCGCGGCGCTGCCCGAAGCGCCGCCGCTGGGTTCGCGATTGGTGGACGCGGCCGACGGTCAATGGACGGTGTTGGCGGTTGAACGGGCGACGCTGGGAACGCGTTGGGCGTGCGATACGCGGAACCTGGCGTTGACGGGCGGCCTGGACGAGCGCGTGACGATCCAACTGGCCGCGGTGAGCAAAGGAGAGCACGGTGAACCAATCTTGGCCTGGAGCGATTGGCGGACTGGCGTGGCGGCTCGCGTTCAGCCGCAGTCCGCCGAGGCGACAGTCGAGCACCAGCGGCGCATGGTGCGGGTGAGTCACGTGGCGTACCTGGCCGAGCCGTTGGAATTGTCGCACTTGCACCGCATCGTGCGTGGCGACACGAATTACGCGGTGCTGCGATTGCGACGCGCCGAACGGATCGACGCGCTGACCGAAGTGGACCTGGCGGAGACGCCGTGGCCGCTCGAGGCCGTGGGAAGCTAAGCCAACTGCGGCCTGACGCCGCTCGGAGAAAGCATGAGCGTGGAAAAGGCGGTTCATGAACGGTGGGCGACCCACCTGCCGCTCAATGACCTACTGCCGTCGGGACGGTTGTATACGGGCGGGCAATTGGGGGCGCCGGTTTTGCCGTACGCGGTGCTGACGCGCGAGCAGAGCGTTGCCTTGGGGCGGGCCAGCGGCGGCGTCGAGTACGTCCATACGACGCTGCGGGTGCGGATCGTTTCGGCCAGCTTGGACGAGGCTAAGCAGGTGAAACAGCGAGTCCTCGAGCGATTCGACCGCACGCACTTCGCGCTAGTGGACGGAACGTGTTTGAACATGCAATGGACGCGCAACGACGAGCAGTTGCATCGCGACGGAATGTGGGAGGTGAGCGTGGACTTCATGGTGACCAGTCAGCACGTGTTGGCGGGTTAACGCCCGGCGGCGCTGAACCATCTTCGGCGACAGGAACAGAGGAGAGGCGATATGGCGGTATTGAGCGGAAAAGACGGCAGCGTGACTTGGAACGGCGGGGCAATCTCCCAGGTGACGGCCTGGAAATGCACCGAGACGGCACACAATTCAGCTTGGGCCAGCTCGAGCACGGCAGGCTACAGGCATCGCGTATGCGGCACGCGCGATTGGTCAGGGTGGTTCGCCGCCAAGTACGACGGCTCGATCGCCGCGACCGTCGGCCAGGGGACGATCAGCGGAACGCCGGTGTCGCTGGTCTTGCAAATCGGGCCCAGCGAAACGCTGACCGGCAACGCAATCATCGACGAGGTCGAGTTGGAAGTCGATGTGAACACGGGCGACGTGGTGGGCTACACCTGCAATTTCAGCGGGACCGGCGCGCTGACGCGGACCTAAGTGGAGCAGAGGGGAGTGGCACGTGGACGGATTGCACGACATCACGGGAGGCGAGGCGCTCGTGCGCCTGGGTGGGCGCGAGCTGCGATTGCCGCCGTTTCGGCTGCGGCACTGGGGGGCACTGGAGCGGCACTATTTGCAGCGACTGCCCGACCCGGTGGCGGTGGCGGCGAGGATCGCACAGACCGCGCCGCGGGAGGCGGCCGAGGAGGCCTTGCTGCGGGCCTACGACGATGCGACGCGCGTTCCGATGGCGGATGCGCAAGAGTTGACCCATTGGGCGTTGGCGCCGCAAGGGTTGCCGATCACGTTGGCCGCGCTGTTGCGCGACGAGTGCAGCGAGGCGACCGAAGATTGGTGCCGAGCGCAGGTCGAAGCGTTGAATTTCGGGGAGTATCTCGAGTTGCGGCGGGCCGTGGAAGGGGTGATGAGCGACAGCGTCCCAAAGTCCGCTGGGTCGCCCGCGGAGAAGGCGGCGACCTCCATCTAGCGCGCACGTCGAAGCGAATCGTCTGGAAGCGGATCTTTCGACAGTTGAGAGAGGCATACGGCTGGACGGACGATCAAATCGCCGAACTGACGTTGCGACAGGTTGGATTGATGCTCCGTCCCGAACGGGACGACGGTGAAACGGTGACGATGTCACCGCACCAAGCGGCGGCTTTTGGCCAGGCAAAGCGCGACCGCCGACGACGGGAACTGGCTGAATTTGTGCGAGAACTAGAAGCGAGAACTTCATGAAGCGCCGTCGCCGATCGCTACGCCGCCGTAGCCCGCGCGCCCTGGGCAGCCAAGGCGCTGAAGTGTCCGAGCTGTTTGCCGGCGGCGCGGCCGCAGAACGGTTGGTGGCGGCGCTGGCAACGACTAGCGGACCGGGAAGCGTGTTGAACAACTTGAACGAATGGACTGAGTTCGGTCGCGCGACGTCGGATCCCGTCGACTTTGGTGGCGAAGCTAGGTTCATCCACGCACCACGGGCGTCGTCGAAAATGCACCTTGCGATGCCCCCCTTACCGACGGTCGACGCCTTGGTTCCGCGTCGGCTCGCCAGGCCGGCGGGGCTGGGGTCGCGGATCGAACAGGGGCCCGTCGCAGGTGTACCTGACGCGCGTGCCGG
>CAYWTU010000114.1:0-8993 GCA_964461275.1 uncultured Pirellulales bacterium
ACATAGTAAGCTGGAATCTCGATGCCGCATCGACTTCACAACATCCTTCATCTGCGTAATCTGCGTAATCTGCGGTTTCTCCCCTCTGGGCTGCTCTGCGGTCACTCCGCTTTGCTCGGCGCCTCGTCCCACAGCGGCACGACCTGCGCCAGGTCGCTGTCGAGGCGATGAAACAGTTCGTCGCGAACGGGGACGAGCGACGCCTCGCGGAGCGCGGCCGCCTTAATGGCGCCCGGCTTGCTCGCGTCGGTGGCCGTAGGCTGCATGTCGAGCCCCAGGCTCAACACGATCTGTCGACCGGCCGGGGTCGGTATCTTGCGTTCGTCTTCTTTTTCGGGGGTCGTCCAATAGGTCTCGTAGATGGTTTCGTCACGCTTGTCCGTAATTGGCGCGAGGGTGAACGGTGGCGCACGAATTCAAGATCGCAGCGTAGTTGCGAGCGTTTCATATGACCGACCTCACGTGCCATTGTTGGAAGTCAATGGCGCAGCTACTTATACGAACGCGGCGGGGGGAGGTAGCCATCCGGCACATTACAAGTGCCGCTACATCATTCGACTAAAATAACCCAATGTGCGACAGCGACTGTTGGACTTTGGACCGGCGAGTGACTTGTTTTCTACACCGTGTTCAAAAATTGGTGTGAAGGAGCAATGATGTGCATCAGGACTGTTCGTCCCGGCGGGTATGACCGTATGGCGTGGCTCATTCAGGGTCGATGCCACGTGGTGACCTACGCCCAAGCGGGCTTGTCCGTTTCCCAGGCAGCCGCGTGCCATGTTGGCGGAATATCGAGTGAATCGTTTCGCCTGGGTCTGCAATCCATACACAAGCGCCGCGAAGCGGGGACGTTCTTTCCCGCAGTCAATCTCACCGTCGCGCCGGTGGCGCTTTGGCGTGGCCCGCTTGTTCGTCGGGAGAGAGGTTACGAGTTCCACGTTCCGCAGTGGAACTTCGGCGTGGCACGCGACCCGACTTGTCTGGCGTCGAGAACCGATTTTTGGACCACCGAAGAGGTAGACCGCGTGGTCGACGATTGCATTGCGGCGAACGAACGGCACGTGCGATGCCCGGTCGTGGAAGTTTGTTTTGATGACGATTGGTTTTTCAAGCGGCTGCTTCAAGGATTTGCCAAACTGGTCGATCCCGTGACGCAGGTTCTATTTCGCAATTGCTAACGCGAGATGCGGTGCTGCCGTCGGACGAAAAGACGAGCCGGTTCGCCAAGTCCAGCCCCCTTACGCCGCCCGCCGCCGCGGCTGCGCAGCTCCGTGGCGCCGGTCCAACTGTCGACGCCGCCGATGGTCGCCCGGCCACTGTCGGATGGAAGCTGGCCGGTGAGCATTTTGATCGTGGTGCTCTTGCCTGCGCCGTTGTCGCCCAGCAAGGCGTACACGGCCCCTCGCGGCACGCCCAGAGAGAGGCGATCGACAACCTTTCGGCCGTGGAACTCCTTGGTCAGACGGTCGAGGACGATTTCGTCGGGCATGGATGCGCTCCTTGGCAAATTGGACTTCATTCCAGGGCAACGCGCAGTTTGGAATTACGTTTTCTTGGTCGAGTCGGCCTGCGGAGCGTGGTTGCCGTAGGCCCGGCGGAGCTCATCGGCCAGGAGCTTGCGGACCCGGGCGGCGGGCAGGCCGCTGCCGGCGGCGTCGCGCAGGTCGGCGCGAAACCGCTGACGGATTTGCTCTTCGCGGGCCCGTTGACAGGCTCGCCGGGCGTCGAGTGTCACCTCCATGCCTCGGCCGCGGCGGGTGACGAGCACGCTTTGCCGCTCCAATTCGCCGTAGGCGCGGGCGACCGTGTTGGGATTAACGAGCAGCTCCTGGGCCAGCTCGCGCACGCTGGGAATCAGTTCGCCGGGCGCCACATCGCCGCGGGCCACGGCAAACACGATCTGAGCCACGATCTGCTCGAAGATCGGCGTGGCGGCGTGGGCGTCGATGCGGAGCAACATGGCGGAAGCCTGGGGGCGGACGCCTGGCCGGGCGACCAGGTGTTCTTGTGTACTAGCGTGATAGTACACATGTCGGCGGGAATGTCAAGGGGGCCTCGATCGCTCGACGCGTCCCCCGTTTTCGGCTACGATTCAAAGGTATGAACCCTTCCCTTCCGGCGGACTTGACCTCGAGCATTCAGGCGCTTCTGGCCACGGGGCGATACGCCTCGGAGGAGGATGTATTGAGGCACGCCCTACGATCGTTGCAGCAGCGAGAGGACGATCTAGCCGCGATTCGTGAAGGCCTTGCCGATATGGAGGCCGGACGCACCAGAACGGTCGAGGAATTCGACCGCGAGTTCCGACAGCGTCACGGCATAAACAGGCCGGCATGAACTAACGAGTCTCGCTCACGGCGCGGGCCGAAAGGCAGCTTGAGTCGGCTTATGAGTGGTGGGCGTCTCACCGTTCTTTCGATCAAGCGACGCGCTGGTATGAAGCGTTCTATGCGTCGCTCGAATCATTGAAAGTGATGCCCGAACGGCGCCCACTTTCTCTCGAAAACCAACTGATTGCCGTTGAGATTCGCGATCACTGCTTTGGCGCTGGACCCAGGCCCACGCATCGTGCCGTCTTCACGATACGAACCGACGAAATTGTCATCCTCGCAGTTCGCCATCTCGCGCAAGACGCCCTCACTGCGGACGACCTGAGCTGACGAACGCAAGCGGTGAGCGCCGCAGTTCAGTGAAGCTATGTGGGAAACGCTACCGCTTGACGGAGGCGTTTCCTTCATGGCTTCACTTAGCTCCCCGCCATTGCAACCCTACGCCGCCCGTCGCCGCGGTTTCTTGTTCTTGTTCGCGGCTGGGGAGTTCGCGCCCTCCGGAAACACGTACAGCCGGGTGTTGCCCCGCTTGCCCGCCTCGCGCACCGTCCCCACGTGCCGCAGGCAGTAGGCGATCTTCTGGGCCACGGACCGCGGCACGTCCAAACCGGCCGCCACCTGGGCCGTGTCGAACGGATGCGGCAGCGTCTGGGGAAGCAATTTCCGCAGATCGTCGGCCGTTTGCACGCGGTGGGTTTCCACGATCCGGACCAACCGCTGGTCCTCCACCACGTAATCGTCGCGCCGCCAACGTCGCCGCCGGCCGTGGCCCGGATATCGCCATTCTTCGATTTCCACCAGCGGCACTTCAAGCGTCAGCCGCGCGTGGGGAAACACCTGGCGGAAGTACAAGAGTTCGTCGAACAAGTCGAGCAGCCGGCCGCGCTTGGGGCTTTGGCGACGGTCGACGACGGGACCGTCCATGCGCGACCGCTTGATGAGCAACCGCCGGGCCACGATCGGCTTGACCACCAGCACTTCGTGCTGAACCACGAGCGCCGCAATCTTGCGCCGAATGGCAGACAGCGAACCATGTTGTATCTCGACCAAAAGGTTCCCACAGACGGCGTCGATGCGATAGCGCCCCAGTCGGACCTCGGTTTGCGCCTCGGCGCCGGCGTAGACGCGTTTCAGTTCTTTGTGCAGCGAGGTTTCCATGGCGGGTCGTTAGTGATCTGAATCGACAGCACGGTGAAATTCTGGCGAGTTCGGCTACAGGCTGGATATCGACCAATCGCGCAGCGACCCTGAGCCAACTGGCCTCGATACCACAGTCTGCGTAAGACGGGCAGGCTGGCCACCGCTGCCGCCGCGGCTGTGAGATTGGCTAAAGACAGTGGCGGGCCTCGCTGGCGCCGCGCGGATTGCGTCTGGCCGTCTCGTGGCGCAAACTGGCGTTCGGAGTTCCGCACGCGGGAAAGGCTTGGGCGCGGAATGGATGCCGAACAAAGTGGAATCGCGCCGCCGGTAGAATCGCAGCCAACCGTAGGGATGCGGCAAGGGGATTAGAGGCCAAAAACAACCTGTTCGGTTCGCCCGGATCAACAGGAGTTAGCGGGCCGTTGTTAGGTTGTTTTGACGGCCAATTAGAAATCTCGCGAATGAAAACCAGCGAAATTCCTGCCGATCCGCGTCAAGCGCTGTCTGGCGAACCATTGCGCGAGGCCAAACGCTACGGCCGGCTACAATTGATTGCCGCGCTGTGCGACAAGTTCGTGGACTTGGTTTACTTGTCGGCGGCGGCGTTCGTGCTGGCCGTGCCGCTGGACCGCTGGTTGGCCGGTTCTATCAAAAGCGACACTCTGCGGCTGGCCGCGTTGTATGCCGTGACCGTACTGCTGCACGAACTGTGCAGCTTACCCGTCGCCTGGTGGGGCGGCCACCATATTGAAAAACAGTTCGCCCTCAGCAATCAAACGCCGGCGGGCTGGCTGTGGCGGCATCTCAAGCACTTTGCGCTGGGAGTGAGCTTTGGCCTGGTGATGTTCGTGGGGTTGTTTTGGCTGATTTGGAGCGCGGGGCCCTGGTGGTGGCTGGCGGCGGCGGGGGCGTTTTTTCTGGTGAGCGTGATCTTAGGACAGATCATGCCCGTGGTCATCTTGCCGCTGTTCTACAAGATCGAACGGCTTGAGAACGCAGCGCTGGCGGAGCGGATGGCCCAACTAGCGGCGGGCACGGGGTTGTCGATCGAAGGGGTTTACCGGATGGCGTTGAGCCAGGAGACGGTGAAGGCCAACGCCATGTTGGCCGGATTGGGACGGACGCGGCGGGTGCTGATGGGCGACACGCTGTTGGCCAAATTCTCACCCGACGAGATTGACGTGATCTTCGCCCACGAGATTGGGCACCACGTTTTTCGCCACATTCGCAAGTTGATTGTGGCGGGCGTGCTGTACGGAGCAGTCGGTTTTTGGCTGTGCGACCGGCTGTTGTCGGCCTGGTTTCAGCCGGCGGGCGGGATGGCCCATCTGCCGGTTGCGGCGTTGCCGATGCTGATGCTTTGCCTGGCGGCGTTTGCCGTCATCATCGAGCCGTTGCAGAACGCCGTCAGCCGCCGTTACGAGCGGCAATGCGACCGCTACGCGCTCGAGCGGACCGGCAATCGCGAGGCGTACCGCTCGGCGTTTCAGAAGCTGGCGCAGCTCAACAAGGACGACCCGGATCCGCCGGCCCTGGAAGTGCTGCTGTTCCACAGCCACCCGCCCATCGGCGAGCGGCTGGCGCTGGCGGACGAATAATGATCGCCGATGGCGGCATTGCTTTCGTGGCGCGTCGAACGCCGCATCGACCCAAGTTTGGCGACTTCAGCCGCCGCCAGGCGACTCGCTTAACGCACTGGCTAGGCGATCTCGTCGAGCAGTCGGTCGAGCGCCGAGGAGAGCCGCTGTTCGGTTTCATACGTGCCCGAGGCAATCGCCTCGCGGAGTGCGGCAACACGGTCGGTGCGGACGTCGGGCAACTCGCGGACCTGGTCCAAAAACTGGGCGGCGCTGGAGATGCTGACTTCGTCGGCGGCGGCCGGCGCCTGGGACTGGGCCGGACCGGTCACGCGTTGGTTGTGGTGCGGAGCGTTAATGGGTTGTGCGCCGTGGATCGAGCTGGTTCCGTAAACGTGCATGGTCTTGCTCCCCTTCGAGAAACGCGTGGACCGCGAAGGCGCGAATGCGACGCGCGGGCGACGTTTGTCGAATCTTGTCGGACGAAAAAGGTGCCGAAGGAAAGGTGAACCTCAGCGAGAGACAACGCGCTTCGTCTTGTTCGCACAACCCAACCCGAACGGGTTTGCAGATGAGTGCAGGGGTCGCGTGAACCTCGGTGCGATGCGCAGTGGGTGTCGCCTCTCGTTGCGGTTGGTGTCGGTTAAATCCGGCGCCGCTTTCCATGTCGACTGACGTCGCGGGGCACGGCAAGTGTGCACCCGGTTCATCGTCCACGCAGCGGCTACGGTTGTACGAATTTCTGTGGGGCTGCCTTTCGCGCTACAGCCGCCTCGCGCGGCGCAAGGCGCGCGGGCCGCATAAGCCTGTTCACCGCGCTGCGGCTGTCGCCGGCAGGCAACGTCGACGCGCCGTCGCCGATTCTTCGCCACACGCGCCGTTGCCTTTCGGCCACGCCGCCGGGCGCGCCTTCGCGCCAGCCGTCACCTCCTACTACGGACCGGGCCCCCGAACGGTTTTGTCACCTGCGCGGATTTTTGCAACAGGCTTGGCCGCACGGAAGAGGCGGGATTATAGGCAAGCCGGATCGACCCCGACAAGATCGACACGAAATGTGGAACGGCCGACCGGAACCCCCTAGTTCGCCGCACCGACGATGGCGCCGCTGATAGCGGCGTCGGTCGGAATTGCCCAGATTGTCGCGGCGCCGGCCGCCAGCCCAATGCGAACTTGCGGCACGTTACCCAGCTTACCCATGCGGAAGATCACGAAAAAGTTCTGTCAACGACGGCGACCGATGCGACCGATACACACGGACGAGTCGAAACGCCTATTACCGGGTTCTCGTTCCTTGGCCCCCATTAGGTACGTGCCATGTTACGTCGTTGGGATGTTCGCGCGATGATCTTGTCCTTATCGCTGGGCTTGAGCTTGGCCGTCGTGGCTCAGCAACGGCCTCGCGCCGCGGACGCAGGCCGCCAGAATCTGGCCGAGCGACTCAATCGTTTTGGACGCGTTGCGGAACGTCACGACGCCGCGACGGCCAACGATGCGCCCGTTTCCAATCCTGTTCGACACGCCGACTATACGGGCGACGACGGCACGCGCGTCGTGCCGACGGCTGAAGCCGAGCCGCCTCAACCGCGCACGGCCGGCCGCTCCAGCCGTCGTACGGCACGTCCTTTGCCCCAGCAGCAACGTCCACTGGCCACGCCTGCGCGACCGGTCGAACCGAATTTCATCCCGGACGAAAGTGGTCAACCTGCGCCGTCCTTGCCGAATTCCAACCAACCGACGCCGGCCAAGCGCGAGCCCACGTTGGCCAAGCCTCGCGCTAAGCAAGCCGCGAATGAGCCGACACTGGCGCCGCCGCGAGACAGCCTCGCCGATCCCGAGCTGGCCGATCCCGCCGGTTCGGACAAGGCGACGTTGCCAACATCCGAACCGGAACTTACCCCGGCTGGCGAGCCAACTCCTGCAGCGAAACAGCCGTCCGGCGCCACGCCCCGGACGCTCAAGTCGAGCACTCTGCAAGACCGCTTGTCTCGGGCTCGCAAGGCAACGCCCGCGAAAACGGATTCGGCCACTGAACCGGCGGTCGCGCCGTCCGACAGGATGGAGCCTGCGCCGGAAGCGACCGAACCGGCGCCGGAACAACCAGTGCCCGCCGCCGAACCGGAGCAGCGACCCTCGGCCCGCACCGCCCGAATCGAGCGTCCGCACTTGCCCAACCCGGACGGCAGCCAAGGCGTCGTCCCGCTGCAGCGCCGCGGCGGGGACGAGATGCATGTCGCACATCAGAGTCCGTTGTTGGGCGTTGAAACGAGTGGACCACGGAAGATCAAAGTCAACGAGCCGGCCACCTATCGCGTTGTGGCCCGCAACGCCGGGCACGGGGAAGCCCAAGATGTCATCGTCACGATTCACTTGCCGGACTGGGCTGAAGTCGTCGGTTCGCAGGCGCAAACGGGCACCGTTCAAATGCCCAGCGCCGAATCGACGGAAGGCGTACAGTGGCGGCTGGAAGTGCTGGCCGGCGACAGCCAGGCGGAGATGACGATGGACATCGTGCCTCGCAAGAGCCGGCCGTTCGATCTGGCCGTGCAGTGGACCCATTCGCCGGTCTCATCCAACGCCATGGTCGAGGTCCAAGAAGCCAAATTGTTGATGGCCCTGAGCGGCCCCGACGAAGTCTTCTTCGGCGAGCAAGAAGTGTACAAGCTGACGCTGTCGAACCCAGGCACCGGCGACGCGGAGAACGTGGTCGTGCGGTTGTTGCCTAGCGTTCCCGGCGAGTCGGCCACGGCCAGCCATGAGATTGGCGTCATTCCGGCGGGCCACACCAAGGTGGTCGAACTGGAACTGACCGCTCGCGATCCGGGCCGGCTGATGATCAATGCCGAGGCGGAAGCTTCGGGCGGGTTGCACGCGCAGGTCACCGAAGAAATCTTGGTCCGCCGCGCCGAATTGGAAGTCAAGCTGGCTGGGCCGAGATCACAGTACGCCGGCACCGTGGCCACGTACGCCATCTTGGTCTCCAACCCGGGCAATGCGGTCGCCAAAAACGTCGAGGTGGCTTTCATGTTGCCCTCGGGCGCCGCCTATGTCGCCGACAACGCCAGCGGCCATCTGGAAGGCAAAGGAACCAAGGTCGTCTGGCGGTTGCCGAGCTTGCGGCCCGAATCGCAACAGCGGCTCGAAGTGAAGTGCAAGCTGGACGTCCCGGGCACTAATCAACCACAGGTGGTGTGCGTTGCCGACGGCGACCTGCGCGACACCGGTACACTGGCCACACACGTCGAGGCGTTGGCCGATTTACGGCTGGAGGTCTACGATCCGCAGGGCCCGGTGGCGGTCGGCGGCGACGTGGAATATGAGATGCGCGTCAAGAACCGCGGCGCCAAGGCGGCCGAGAACGTCGAGGTGGTGGCCTTCTTCTCCGAAGGGGTCGAACCGGTCTCCGCCGTCGGCGAAGGGCATGAGTTGGGCGTGGGCCAGGTGGCGTTCGCCCCGCTGGTCAGCATCGCCGGCGGCCAGGAAGTGACGCTGAAACTGGTGGCCCGAGGCCAAACGGCGGGCAATCACATGATCCGCGTCCAGCTGCGCTGCCAGCAACTCAACACGTTGCTGACGCAGGAAGAGACCACTCATTTCTATCAGGCCGACCAGGAATTGTTCGAGGACTCCCCGGACGCGTCGCCGGGCGACGGCTATGATGCCGGAGCGGATCAGGATTGGCAGCCCGATCCGGAAGGCCAAACCTTGCCTGAGGAAGAGGAGTAGGCGGACTGTAACATCCGCCGGGGTGATTACGCTGGAAGGTGTAGCTGCCGTCGCCAACGTCTGACGAAGGCCGGCCCGATCACCACCCCACCAGGACACCCCCCATGTCCACGTCATTGTTCGCTGCCGGCAAGCAAACCGCCCGCCGTGCGACGGGTGAGATTACCCTTCAGGACCGCGCTGACCGCGTGTTGGTCATTGGCGCGGGCCCAGCTGGACTGGC
>CAYWTU010000115.1:0-8949 GCA_964461275.1 uncultured Pirellulales bacterium
TGCTGATCGTGTACGGCAACGAGCTGCACGAATTCGAGGAAGTCCTCCGGCAGCACCGCGTGGACTGCAACGACCAGATGAAGTTCATCACCGAGTCCGAGCACGTCCACTCGTCGAGCGATTTTTACCTGCAGCAGTTTGAAGAACTCAAGCTGCGGTTGGGAATGGACGCTAGCTGAGCGCAGCGGCGCGACGCGGGCGAACGCCCCCTGCTTCGATCGCCGCCTACCGCACCAGGCAGCGGAAGCGGACCACGCCCCCTTCGCCGGGCTGGATGGGCTTCTCGACTTCCCACCGCAGGACGGACGAGCCGTGCTCGTTTTCGCGGGCTGAAAACTGCGCCGTCACGCTCGCCTGGGCGCTGTCTGGCACGTACTCCAGCCGCGTGGTCAAGTTGTCGACCACGGTGACGTTGCCCACCACCTCGTCGCCAACGTTGTCGAAGCGGATCGTAAAGTCGACGTGTTCGCCAGGCTGCGCGTAATGGGTCGACGCGACCTTGATCACCCGCAAACACGGCCGGCCCGGCAGGTCGTCAAATCGGTGCACGTGCCCAACCTGCCGGTCCAAAACCACTTCATTGGCCTTCTGGCCAGCGAGCACAATCTGCGCAGCCTGGTCGCCGGTCCAGGTGACCGCCGCCTGAATCGACTCGGCCAGGCGGGCTTTTTCAGTCTGCTCGAACTTGCCGCGGCGGATCACGCTCACGTTTTCAAACGGCAGGTACGCGTCGTGGAAATCGAGCGGAACCAGGCGGCTGGAAATTTCCTGCCAGCCCGCCCGGTCGCGGTAAATGGTCACGCGTTTGCGGCCCACCTGGCGCTGCGGCGAGTCTTGCTGCACGCTGTGCCGCGCCAGCTCCGCCTCGCGCAATTGTCCGAACGGCTTCTGCATGTCGTAGCCGCGCGGAGCGTCGATCTGGTGTTCCGACGTGGGCCCAGTCACCAGCCGCACCGCGGCGAAGCGCGGGGCGTATAGGTGAACCCGGTTCGACGGTTGAACCAACACGCGGCCGTCGAGCGTGTCGAAGTGAACGATGGTGTCCTCGGGCGCGAGCCCCGAGATCGACCAGTCCGGGCCAACCACGGCTCCCGGCTCCAGGTCGCCGCCATCCCACAGGTATTCCTCTTCGGGCCAGGGATCGCTAAACCCGTCCGGCTTCCAAGGACCAACCACGCGGTGCGGCAGCGGCAGCGGACCGTCGATGTACTCGCGATTGCCCTGCTCGGGGGCTTCGTCCACAACGATTTCATCGCAAATCTCGGCCTCGTCCACCGGCGCATCGCCGGTGATCCAGGGCGTCTCGTGAGCCAAACCGCGCATCGTCGGCATCCGGGCGTTCATGTTCAAATGGCCGACCGGCAAAACGTTGGGCGCGGAGGGTGGGAACTCGTCGAAACCCGTGAGCACGCCCAAGTCGCTAACCCGCCCCGGCTCGACGGTGGGAATCGGCTGCACGGCCGGCGCCGCGACGAACGTGGGTTTTTCCCGCACCGAGGCGTCGGCCAGTTCAGAGATTCCGGCGAAAAACGAGGGGACCGGCTCCAGATGGGCGCCTTCAGGTTCGACCACCGTCGTAGCGGCACACCCCTGCGGTGCGCGAATCGCGTAAACCGAAGGTGTAGCGTCGTCAGGCACGGCCGGAAGCGCTGCGGCTTGGTCGACCGTCGGCAATTCCAGCGTCCGATCCACCTGGTCCATCTGTTGCTGCAAACTGCCGCACGAACACAGCGACAAACTGAGCATGGCGCATAGCGCAGCCCAGCCGCCGCGGCACAAGGCGCGGCCTTTGACCACATCGTTGTACCCAGACGTGTTCATCGCTTGGGAAGCCCCACGTTACGGAACCAGCGGCGGGTCTTGGACGATTCGTTGCCGGCCGCAATTTCCGCGGCAACCGGCTCGCGATGAGCCAGCGGTGGCTCGATGAACTCTTCCATTTCCACTTGGTGGTAGCGCAGCAGCGGCGGGCAGCCGTACAAGAACGCCGAGTCGGGTTGAGCCACGTCAACCGGTTGACGACCGCCGATCCGCACCACGGCCACTGGTCGTCCCATCGTATCGGCGATGTACAGCGGGTTGGCGCCGGGGCCGACGTCGAACCAGTTCTGGTGACCATCGGCCCGCTGCGGATACGGCAGCGCCCGGCTGGGGTCTTCCAGGTACACCACGCGGGTGACGAACTTGCCGGCCAGGGCCTCTTCCAGGTCCGCGCGAGTCAGCTCGATTTGGATGGGAAACTTATGCGCCAGCTCGGTCGGCGCGTAAAGGCGATCGATGATCTCGATCGTGGGATAAACCTCGCGCCCTTCGTTCAGCGGAATCTGCGTCACCCGCACACGATAGACCGGCGCGATCAAGAGACCCACCTTGACCGGCGCCGGCTCGGGCAGACCAAACGTGTCGCCTTCAGCCAGGGAGACCAGGGCGCCTTGAGGCGCCCTGATCTCAACCGGCTGAAAGAATCCAGGCAAGGGCCCGCCGCGCCGAAGCTGCTCGCTGCCAATCGCTCCCGGTACCGGCGCACTATCATAGCGATAGTGCACCGAATTCTGTGCGCGCAGCGGGACGGTCGCGCCGAAGCACACCGCCAACACTGCCGCCCAGAGCGAGACGGCTCGGGCCGGTCGCCGTCGATCGATCAGCGGCGCTCGGCGTTGCACGGGGACCCATGACATGGATATTCGTTGCCTGCATTCCAGAAATAGTCAGTGCCGACGACGACGCGGCCTACCGGCGGCCAACGGCCGCGGGTAGGCCGGTGCGGCAACTCATCGTTTACGGACAGTCGGCTCCGCCGCCGCCATACGAACCGGCGTCGCGATCCGCGGCACGCAAGCCAGCGCCCCAACGTCGGGCCATGCCGTTCTTCTCGGTGATGTGAACGGTGTTGGCCGGCCGCGGATAGCTAATGCCGGGCTTCTGCTTGACGATCATGTTCAGTTGCCGCGTCGGGTGCGGAATGTGAACGTGCGTGCGGTTGACAATCTGGTGCTTCTGCAGGCCGGCCGGACCACCCAGCGGAATGTGAGGCGGGCCAGGTAGACCAATCGGTGTGCCGCTCATGGGCATGCCCCACTGCGGCGACGTTACGCCCGACACATTCGCGGGGAACGACGGCGCCATGGCCTGGTGGTGCCCCACTTGTTCCACGCCGCCGGCTTGTGGCAACGAGCCAGGAACTTGCAGATCCTTGTTGCCCATTCGCACGATCGCCAGGATGGCGCCTCGACGGTCGGCCTCGACGATCGGGTCAACGCCCGGATCGAGCCGCGTGCTGACCAGCGTATCCACGCCGGCGATGGCCAGATCCTGGAACTCCGCGTCCGGAAGATAAATCACCTTGGTCACGAAGTTGCCGGTCTGCACCTGATCGAAGTCCTCTTCGGTCCACTGAATCGGAATCGAGTTGTGCGCCAGATAGGCCTCGGTGCGCGGCAAGGTGGGCGCCACCTCGATGGTCGGATACAGCTCCATGCCTGCGCGGCCCGGAATGTTCGTCAGCTTCAGACGATACAAAGCCCCTTGCGGGAAATTGTAGCGGCCGGGACAAATCAGCGGATCGGAATCGAATTGGCCGGGAGCGCCGACATCCCAGGCCACGACAACTCCTTCCGGACCAACGAATTCAATCTGCGAAGTGGGAGGCGCACCGCCGCCCGCGCCGTCCAGGCACGGACCGCAACCGCCGCCGCCGTCTCCCCCAGCGCCGGGACCGCCTCCCACCAACATCACGCCAGGCCCAGGACCATCGACGCCGGGGCCGGGGTGCATGAGCTGCGCCGCGGGCGGCAGATTGTGTCGTGCGCGATGGTGACAGCCGGTGGCCGCCACGAGCGCCAAGACGAGTGCCAACGTTCGTTTCATCGCATCCCCCCTCGGTTATTTTGCCCGCCGCGTCGGCAGGGCCGTTGCTTTAGTGCGCTGAGTGGTCATTTTCCGTTTGGGCCCCCACAGCCCGGGTCGGTAAGGCGGTTTCGGTCTGGGCGCGGCAGGCGCCGCAGAACCGACTGACATAGACCCCACCTGGCCAGAGACCTAGAATCCGCCCGGCCGGGGCCTACCGGCAGATTTCGCCGCCCAAGCGGCAAGAATCTGCCCCTGCGGAATAATCTCGGCCCGTTACAACCCGAATCTTTGGCAAATCCGGCAAACTCGTCAGCATGGCCCGCAGACGTCGCAGCTTTCCCTGGAGTTGGCTGGTCACGGCCGGCCTGACGATTGCCGCCCTGAGCGGCGCTCGCCAGGCAATTAAAAACGGCTGGCTCTGGGATGCCAGGCGAGATAGGCAGGCTGAGGAAGCTCGCTCGGTCGTCGCCGAGGCCAACGCAAAAACGCCCCCCATCGTCCCCACCGGGGACGCCCCCGGCGGCGTCAACGCCGAGCAACTGGTCGACCGCGCCATCTTGGCCCTCGACCAATACCCGGCTGTGTTCGCCAAGGTCCGCCAGCGAACCCGGCTGTTCGGCCAGGAGGTGCTCGGCAGCGGCGCCTACGAACAAGGGCCGGCTTCCAGTCAGTTGACGCGGCTGGAATTGAAACTGGTGTTGGCCGACCAGGTGAGCAGCTTGCAGCAGGTTTGCGACGGCGAATATGTCTGGACACGCCGCGAGATGCTTGGCGAAAGCGAGTTGACCCGCGTCGAGCTGCGCGGCGTGGAAGAGGCGGCGGCCGACGTGGCCGAGCGCCTGCCGCCCGGGCAAGGGCGGCAGCTCATTGGGCTGGGAGCCGGCGGCCTGCCGCGGCTGTTGCGCCAATTGCAGGCGGCGTTCGACTTCGACCAAATTCAAGCGGTCCGCGTGGGAGACCTCAAGGCCTGGCAGGTGGAGGGCCGTTGGTCGACGCCGATGCTGGGCCAATTAGTGCCCGAGCAGACCGAAGCGATCGCCGCCGGCGAGTCCCCCAATCTAGCCAAGCTCCCGGACCACGCCCCGGACCGTGTCCTGCTGTACTTGGGACAGAACGACTTGTTCCCGTACCGACTCGACCTGCGGCGACAGGTAGCCAATCACATTCACGTCGGCGGCCACGATCGCGACGACCGCGACCGTTCGCTGCAAACCTGGGAGTTTTACAACGTGCGCTTGGCCGGTCGAGTTAGCGCGCTTAGTTTTATCTACGACCCAGGAAACGAACCCTTCGAGGACGTAACCGAGCGCTACGCCGCCGAGGCGGCCGCGACGATGGTCGTGCGCTAGCCTGCCGCAAGCGTTTCCAGTTCCGCCAACGTCGCTTGCAGTTCCTGCGTGAGCGGGCCAGGAAATCGAGAGGCTAGAAGCTTCGTCACCTGGCGAAAATACCACAGCGTTCCTTCGCGGCCGCCGCTGAATCGATTCCACAGCGCCTCGCCCAACGTGCGGTAGTCGGCCACGATGCTCCGCAGATTGTGGATTTTGTCGGCGGCGGAGACCAGCAGGACGGAAGACTCGGCCGACTCCAGCGCCGTCAGATAGGCCGTTTTGCGCGCTTGCCAGGGGGGTTTGGGCGTTTGGTCGGTGTCGGTACAGCCGTCGACGATCATCGCCACGCGCTCGCCAAAGCGGCACAGGATTTTCTCGCGAGTGGCGGCGCCCCCTTGGTCCTCCACGGCGTCGTGCAAGACCGCGGCGATGGCTTCGTCTTCGTCGCCGCCATGTTCGATCACCAGGCTCGCCACGGCCAAGAGGTGCGAAACGTAGGGGATGCCGGACCCTTTGCGCGATTGGCTGGCGTGCAGCTCGGCGGCCAACGCCAAGGCGTGTGGAAATCGGCGCCAGGGGGTGATCTCGCCCGCGGTCATCTCGCCCATTGTAACCGTTGACCGTCGCAGGCGGCGGAGGCTGTAAAAAACTTCCTCGCCAAAAATCGGAAATCGTCCGGGGAACTTTCCGAACTCGTTTTGCGTCCAACTGGGAAAGCCCCGTCTTGGGGACGCGAAATCCGCTGCGCACGCATCACCTGAGCTTTCGCAGCACTGCTCCGCCGCTACTTTTCTAGGAGAACTCTCATGTCTCGCCCATTTTCTGCGCTGGCGGTCTGCGCCTTGACTGTTGTGGGAATAACATTGGTCGCGCCCTCGCGGCGTGTGCTGGCCGACGACGCTCCGGCCGCCGCGCCCACCGCCGCTAAACCGGCGCCGCTCGATCCGTTCTTGGTCAAGGCCATCGGTTGGCTCGTCGAGGCTCAGGCGCCCAGCGGAGGCTGGGGCGCCGGATCGCACGCCCGACAGGAAGTTCGCGATCCGCACGCCGTGCAGGACGACCCGGCCACCACCGCGCTGGCCGCAATGGCGCTGTTGCGGGCGGGCAACACCCTGACCAGCGGCGATCAACAATCGGCGCTGGTCAAGGCGACGGAGTACCTGTTGAAGGCGGTGGAGGAATCGTCAGCCGACGGGCCGCGAATCACCACGCTCGAAGGAACGCAACCGCAAGCCAAACTCGGACAACTAATCGACACCTCGCTGGCCGGCAACTTCCTGGCCCGGCTGCTGCCAACGCTGGCCGACGGCGCTCCCTGGAAGCCGCGGGTCCAGAAGGCGCTCGACGCCTGTCTGCGGAAGCTGGAAAAGTCGCAGACCGAAAACGGCAGTTGGAACGTGGGTGGCTGGGCGCCGGTGTTGCAGTCGGCCCTGTCGTTCAATTGTTTGGAGCTAGCGCAAGTAGCCGGGAGGAAGGTCGACGCCACGACGCTGGAGCGTTCTCGGAGGTATCAACAAGGCAACGTCGACGCCGACACGGGGCGCGTTTCGTCGGAGGCCGCGGCGGGAGTTGAACTCTACGCGGTGGCCGGCGCCCAGCGCGCCAGCGCCAAGGACGCCAAACAGGCTCAGGACAAGTTGGCTCAAGCGAAACGCGAAGGCCGTTTGAAGGAATCCGATACGCTGTCGGTTGACAACCTGGAAAAGGCCGGCCTGAAGCGCGATGAGGCGATGCGCCTCGATCAGGCCGCCCGCGTCAACGAAAAACAGGCCGAACGAGTCCTGGCCGATGAGCGCCTGCTCGAGGGCTTCGGCTCCAACGGCGGCGAAGAATTCTTAAGCTATCTGCTCACCAGCGAATCGCTCGTCATCACCGGCGGCAAGCCGTGGGACGAGTGGAATGCCAAAATGCACGAGCGGCTGGCAAAAATCCAGAATCCCGACGGCAGTTGGGCCGGCCACCACTGCATCACCAGCCCGGTGTTCTGCACCGCGGCCGTGGTGCAATGCCTGACCGTCGATCGCGATGCCGCCACGTTGCAGCGATTGGCCCAGGCCACTGCGGCCAAGACGAAATAGCCGCGCACATGTGTGCAGCTCCACAGCCCAAGCCGGACCGGCGATTCTTTACGAGGCTCCTATGACCACCTCCCGGCTCGCCACCTATTCAGCACCAGCTCGATGCCTCGGCGCCGCAACCGCGGTGCTCTGGCTGAGCGCTTGGTTGGCAATGCTCCTGACCTCCGGCGCATGCCCGCCGGCGGTCGGCGGCGAGCCAATGGTCGCCAACAAATCGGCCACGTCGCCGCTGGTCTCAAGAACCTCGGCCGTCGAACCGGCCTTGCGGCAGGCCGTGGATTATCTCTGGCGGCAACAATCGTCCGACGGAGGCTGGCACAGCGAAACCTACGCCTTGATGCGCTCCGGCCAGGCGCTCACGCCGTTTGTGCTCGCCGCGCTGCTGGACGCCGGGGCCGACGCACGCGATCCACGGGTGGAAAAGGCTTTGGAATTCGTGCGCCGACACACCAGCGCCGACGGCGCGCTGGGGCTGGCCGATTCCGACATCCTGGAGTACCCGGTCTATTCCACTTCTTACGCGCTGTATTGCTTGGTGCGCGCCGGTGGCACACGCGATGCGACGCTCATCGCCCGCATGGCCATCTGGCTGTCCCAGATGCAGTTCCACGAAGGGGCAGGTTACGCCCACGAACAACCCGTGTTTGGCGGCTGGGGGTTCGGTGGGCCGCGCTCGCCCGACAAGCCGGGCCACATGGATCTGGCGCACACCCGTCGGGCGCTTCAGGCGCTGGCCGCGGCGGGTCGGTTGGAATCGCCCGCCCGACGCGACGCGCTGGTGTTTCTACAGCGGATGCAGCGCTTACCCAGCACCGCGGCCGGACCTCATTCGGCCATCGCCGGCGCCGCGGGCCTGGCGCCGCCGGACGGCGGGTTCTACTTTTCGCCCGTCGTGCTGGCGGCCAACAAGGGCCAAGATTCCCACGACCCGTCGACCGTCTCGCGCAGCTACGCCACCGCCACCTGCGACGGCGCGCTGGCGCTGCTGGCCGCCGGTTGCAACCTGGATGACAAGCGCGTGGCGGCAGCGCGAACGTGGCTCATCGAGCATCCGCGCTGGGATTCTTGCGAGGGAATTCCAATCGCGGGGAACCCCTGGGGCCGGGCGGTGTTTTTCTATCATCTGGCGGTCCGCGCCGAAGCGAGCGCCCGGCTGAATCTGACGGGCCACTGGCGGCACGAGGCGGCCCGCCTCCTGGCGGCCGAGCAGCGCCCCGACGGCGGTTTCTGCAACCGCCAGAGCAGCCTGATGAAAGAAGACGATCCACTATTGGCGACCGCCCTGGCCACGATCGCCTTGGCGCACGTCCAGCGATAAACTTGCCCGACCTTGAACGAACGGCGGGGGCGACGGTATCAATGGGGCTGCGGCGAGGTACGCCGCAATTCCCTTCGCTCACACCGCCAATGCCGCCCATGGGTCTGTTCGACAAGTTCAAGCAAGGTCTGAAAAAGACCGTTCAGCTACTCAATACCGACGTCCGCGACCTGTTCAAACGCGAAGGTCGCTTGGTCGATGAGCAGTTCTTGGAGGAGTTGCTGGCCGCCCTCATCAAGACCGACATGGGGGTCGTCTCGGCCAAGGCGGCGGTGGACGAGGTGCGCACCGATTTTCGCGGCCGCGTCGTGCATCTGGGGGATGTCGTCGCGGTTATCATGCGGACACTGAAATCGCTCATGCCGCAGCCCAC
>CAYWTU010000116.1:0-8941 GCA_964461275.1 uncultured Pirellulales bacterium
GCTGTGCCGCAAGTTGCTGCGCAAGGAGGCGGCCGCCAACTGCAGGGCGCGATCGCCCGCAGCATGACCGTGCCGATCGTTGACCGCCTTGAACAAGTCGAGATCGATGACGCCCAGACAGGCCGATAGTCCGCGACGACAGGCTTCGAGCAACTCCGGCACGCGTTCATCCCAGGCCCGCCGATTGGGCAGCCCGGTCAGCGGATCGGTCATCGCCGCCTCGCTCAGCCGGCTGCGGTCGGCCGCGACCCGCGCCAAATGCCGCCGCTGCCGCGCAATGACGCCCACAAGTCGACAAGCCAGCGCCAATTCACGCGCGGTGCAATCGGTCGGCAACGACGCGTCGGCCTTACCGCCAACTACGCCGCCGACGTAAACCGTTCCGCCAAACGGCGCCCCTGCCTGGTCGTCCTTGATCGGTTTATTTATAGAGGTCTGCGGCGCACGATCGGTGAGCAACACATCGACCGCGTCGATTGAATTATCGACAGGGGGGCCTACGCCATGTTGAAACTCCGGCGCGCAGAGCCACCCTCGCCAGCGCTCGGCGAGCGCCGCGTCCACGGTTTCGATCCGCACTCGGACGGTCGGGTGGGTGATTGGATCGGGCATTGCAGGCCATTATACCTGCCGAACGGTCGGGCGGGCGTTTCTGTCCCTACAACCACCGCCGCACGGCGTCGTAAACCGGCCGCAGGGCGGGATGGTAATACAATTCGGCCAGATACAGCCAATAGAGCGCCTTAGCCAGGCAAGCGGCCAACCAGGCGGCGCCAATCGCCAACAGACACGTCTTTTCCCACAGTGCGAACTTAAGCGGGGGAAAGTAGGTTCGCTCGGCATGCGGCTGAAATCCGCGTGCCACCACACTGGTGGCCAGGGTGCTCGATCGCCGCAGGGCCGCCGCCATCACCGGGAACAACAGCGCCGCCTCGGCCTGAAGCGCGGCCCAAGGCCGCGGCCGCCAGGGGCCCGCGGATGGGCCGCGGCTGCGGAGCCGCCGGGCCTGCCGGACCGTACTGAACTCATCGAGCATCACCGGCAAGAACCGCAGTGCCGAGAGGAGCATGAACCCGATGGCCGCCGGCACGCGAAGTCGAGCCAGCGCGGCCAGCAGCCGTTCAGGGCTCGTCGACAGGCAGACGGCCAGGCCGGTGAGCATGACCGCGATTGCGCGCAGCGATTGTGCCAAACCGTGAACAGCCCCTTCGCGGTAGAAGTGGAGCCCTGGCAAACGCCAGGGACCTAGCGAGAACGCGGGCGCCAACGTCAGCAGGCGGGTCCGCGGCATACCCGCATAAAAGATTGCCTGGCTCAACAGCGTCCCCCAGGCCACCACCACAACCAGCGCCAGCAGCCACCAGCCGCCACGCCGCGAAAGTCGCAACCCCGACGCCAGCAATAATCCCACGCCGCCAAGCGCAGCCAGCGAGCCAATCGAGTCCAGAAGGACGCTCAGCGTGCTGACCCACAACAACAGCGCCAGTTTGAGGCGCGGATCGATGTTTCGCAGCCAACTGGCCCGGGGCAGGTCGACGATGGCCCAATTGCTTCTCATTCGGCCAACTCCGCGGCCAACGCCGAGACACTGAGCCCCGCCAGCCCCAGCCGGCGCCGAAGTTCGTACAGCGGCGGCCGGCGGAGGTGGGCCACGCCCAGCAGCGCGTCGTCCGCCAACAACTCGGCCGGCGTAACGTCGGCCAGCAGCCGACCGTGCGCCAGGACCAACACGCGGTCGGCAAACTGGCCCACCGCCCGCAGATCATGGGTGGAGAACAACGCGCAGCACGGTTGTCGCTCGCTGCGGACGTGGCGACTGACGGTTTCCAACACGCGATGCACCTGATCGAGATCCTGGCCCGTGGTCGGTTCGTCCAACAGCCACAGCCGAGGGCGCTGGGTCAAGGTGGCGGCCACCGCTGCGCGCAGCCGCTGCCCCTGGCTGAGCGCCAGCGGCGGCTCATCCAACAGATCGTCCAGCGCCAGGCTGTGAGCCGCATCGGCCACGATCCGCTGGGCCTCGGCCGGCACGCAACGCCGCCTGGGGGCATAGGCCAGCTCGTCGGCTACGGTGTCATTGAACAGCATCAGGTCTGGATTCTGAAACACCATGCCGGTTTCGCCGGCAAGGTGGTCGTCGCAGCGGATCTTGCCGTGCGTTGGCTCGAGCAGGCCCGCCAGCGCCGCCAGTAACGTGCTCTTACCGCTGCCGTTGGGGCCCACCAGGGCCACGCGCTGGCCGGCGAACAGCGCCAGCGAAACTTCGCTCCAGACGTAATCGGCAGCGCCTGAGTAGCGGAGGGCCAGGTCTTGCGTGCGGACGAGCAGCGGCCCAGTGGGGGCCGGGAGCGTGGCCGGTGCTGCGGCCGGCCGCGGTGACGACTCTGTGCGCGCTGGCGGCCTGGGCGGGAGGAACTCGTCGGCCGACAGGACGATCGGAACATTCAGGCGCTGGCAAAGCTGGGCCACCTCGGGGGGCGTCACGCCAGCCTGCCGCAACACGTCGTGCCAACGGGCCGGGGCAGGCTGCGGTTCGTAGGCCGTCAGTTGGCCGTCGGACATCACCAACAATGCGTCCGACCGGGTGAGAATCTCTTCGAGTCGATGCTCGGCCACGACGATCGTCATCCCCTGGC
Organism: uncultured Pirellulales bacterium; assembly: GCA_964461275.1. Classification (GTDB taxonomy): domain Bacteria; phylum Planctomycetota; class Planctomycetia; order Pirellulales; family CAYNRE01; genus CAYWTU01. Next base: position 2,637 of record CAYWTU010000116.1, read on the forward strand.
CGCGCAGTCGGTCGAGGGTGTCCAGCAGCTCAGCCACGGCGAGCGGGTCGAGTTGGCTAAGCGGCTCGTCCAGCAGCAATATCCGCGGGCTCATCGCGCACAAGCTGGCGAGCATCAGCCGCTGCTTCTGGCCTCCCGACAGACGCTGTGTGGCCGCGGCGGAACAATTGGCCAGCCCAAATTGATCGAGCGCGGCGGCCACGCGGTGCGCGATTTGCACGGGGGGCAACTGCAAGTTCTCCAGGCCGAAGGCCACTTCGGCGGCGACTTGCGTGCTGCAGATTTGGTCGTCGGCCGATTGCAGCACCAACCCGACGCGCTGGGCCAACCGAGCCGGCGGGAACTCGCGCGTGTCGTCGCCGCCCAGCAACACGCGGCCAGTCATTCGGCCTTGCGTGTGATGGGGAATCAGCCCGGCCAGCGCCCGCAGCAGCGTCGACTTGCCGCAGCCCGTGGGGCCGGTCAAGACGGTCAGGCTGCTCGGCGGCAAGGAGAAGGCGATGCGGCGCAGCGTCGGTTGGGCCCGACCGGCGTAGGTGAATCCCAGATTGTCGACCGTCAACGCCCAGTTCATCGCAGCACCCGGCGCAGACGGAACCCCCATTGTCCTCCCACGGCCGCTCCCACTCCGCCATAGAGCAAACCGGTCCACAGCGACACCAACCCGACGAACCACGGGGCGAAATACAGCCGGTGCAACACCTGAAACAAGCTGAACTGGACGGCCAGCGTCAAGGCGTTGGCGACGCCGATGGCCAGCGCCAGCCGCCAAAGAACCCCCGGCCGCGGCGACTCGGCCGGCGCCAGGGCGCCGCCGGTCGTAACCCCGGTCACGGCCAAGAGTAGCTCGGTCAGGCCAATGCCCACCGACACGAACAAAACGTCCACCAAGCCCAATTGACCGCTGAAGATGCCGTTGAGGGCGAATAACGACACGGCACTGAGCATGTAGGCGCCGGGATAAGGCAACAGTGTCACAAGGGCGGCGGCCACCAGCGACGTCAGCCCTTCGTGCCCCACGCCGGTGACGAGCACATTGAATGGACCGAGCGCTCCGGCCAACAAATCGCTGCCGATCCGCGAGGCGTAGGAAACGACAAATTGCACGGCGGACAACAGCCCGATGGTCGATAAACCATCGACCCCAATGCGGCGCACCAGCGCCGGCCCGCGCCACAGTGCCGCCAACCAGGTGAACATCGCCACCAGCAGCCCCGCCGCAACGGTCGCGGCTACGCGCGAGTCGCCCCGCATCACCACCAGCGGCCGACTGAATTCGGCCAGCGGCTTTGTGTCGCCCAGCGCGAACACGCGAAATCGTCGCACGTAGCGCCCGGCGGCAACTTCCGGGCGCACAAAGCAGGCCACGCTAGCCGCCGCCGTTTCCTGCGGCGCAACGCGCAACAGGTGCTCGGAAACCGACGACTCGCGTGGCGCCGCCCAACGAGGTGGGGCAAAGTTTGTATCGGGCGAAGCGTCGCGGTGCGCCACGACGTCCGACTCGATCAGCAGGTGCAGGGGATAGTCGGCCCGGTTGCGGAGCCAGACCGCATGATGGGCATAGGCGTCGTAGGGGTTCACCCATTCCCAGCCGGGATGCAACCCCGCCCGCAATCGGCGCAACCATGACGATGGCAGCACTACGGTGTCGGGTTGGCGATCGATTTGCCGCTGGCCCAACGGGTCGGCCGGAAACAGAACGTCGACCACTTCCAGAGCCGACGCGATTTCATGGCGCGTAGCCCGGCGCAGTGAGACGATCGTGGTCGCGGTCTCGAACGGCGGCGCCGCGGCGTCTTGTTCGGGCAAATTGGTCGGTCGCCAGCGAAGCGTGACGGTCACATCGGCCCGGGCCACGTTGGGATCAAGCGTCAGCGGACAGACTTCCTGGCGGTAGTCGTGTTCCAGATACAGATTCCCTGCCAGTCGCGCGGACCTCTCATCGCGAACCCAAGCCGGCGCGGGCGGGCCATGCGCCACGCCCTCGGACAATGTCACCAACAGTTCGTACTCGACCGCCCCATGAAGCCAATTCTCGATGGTCACTCCCAGTCCCAAAAACCCATCTTCGGCCACAGCGGCTTCGCTCCGCTCTCGTGCGCCAAGCGCCACCGATTCCTGACCGGCTGGGATTTCCAGCGTGGCTATGACGTCCTGCGTCGCCGGGGGCGCCGCGACTTTGACTGAGTACACGCGTCCATCAACCGTCAGGTCGAGCTGAAATTCCTGCCCGGAACCCCAGGATAGCGGCCAGATGAACTGGCGGCGGCGGCCGGCCGCCGTCAAACGCGTTGTGGGGCCGGTTCCGACGACCGTCACCAACACGCCCTCGTCCGACAGCGCAACGGGCCGATCGAATTCCAATCGCAGGCTCCGCGGCGGCAGCGTCGCGGTAAGCAACGCCGCGGGCGTGCGGTCGCTTTGACCGCGGCACCCAATCGCGGCGACGCAGACCAGAGTCAGCGCAGCGACCGACCAACTCGTGCCGGGACGCCGCGACGGGCGGGAGCCGTTAGTGCACCACGTGGACCTGATACTCGCCATAGATGTCGCGACCGTCGGGCGTGGTGGTGGGACACTCGACCACGGCGGTGAATCGTCCGTCGGCGCTCATGTCCGCATCGAACGACACTGGTCCCGCCGTGGGATAGTGGTACACAAGTTTATCTTCCCCGCCACCGGGTCGGGCGAGATCGAACAACAGAAAGCCGAATTGACCCGGCTCGGGGGCGCCGGGCGCCTCGCGGCAGGTGACGACCAACCACCGCGGCGGCCCATTTAAACCGGCATCCGACCAATGGCCCGAGAGCGCGTACGGACCGCGAAAGCGCCAGGCGACGCGCCCCTCGTGGTCGGCGGCGGTGAGCGTGTTGGCGCCGCGGTGGGGCGACGGGGCGTGCTGCGCCGCGGCGCTATTGCCAAACGGAATGTGCGTGTTCTGCGTCTGAAGGTACAGCCGGTCGCCGAGAAATCGCGTGTAACTGGCGGCGGCCGCAATGGGCGTGCGGCCCACGAGCCGGGGAGTCCCCAGATTGAATCGATGGCCCACTTCCAGCGGAGGGCCGGCGGCGTTGATGTTCAGCGATAGCGCCCGGCCGTCACCGAGGCCAATCGCCCCACGGCGACCGTCGGCCGACACCGACGTCGACTTCCACGATTCCACGCGATCAAAATAGGGCGTCAGCGGCGCAATCGGCAGTTCGGCCAACTGCTTACCGGTGTGGCCATCAAGTAGCACAAGCCGGGCCTGGGCGCCGTCCGCGGAGGCGGCCGTTTCGGACGGCGTCGCCGCGCTCGGAACGAACGCCAGCACACGCGAACCGGCGGCGTCGACGCCGAGGCAATTGACGGTGCATGGCAAGGCGCCCGTCTCGGGCCAGGTCCAAGCGAGGCTTCCGTCGGGCGCCACGCAATAGACGACGCTTCGCCGCCGCGGTTGGCCCTCGACGCTCCAACTGTGCGCTCCGGCCAGGAGCAGCCGACCGTCGCTGGCCACGTGCAGATCGAACACGGCCGGCCAGGAGTAGACGCCGTAGCGGTCGTCCACCGGCGGCCGGCTGGTGTGCAAGCGCTCGGCAAGCCGCACCGACCAGGTCCGTGCCAGCCTGAGCTTGGCGTAGGTGGACCGCAGTTGCCGAGCGCGGTCGGCGTCGGTTGAGAGGGCCATGAGCGGTCGGCAATCGAGCGCCCATAGGTTTCCGTCGGGGCTCTGTTCGCCGACATACAGCGTCAATCCGTCGGGGGACCAAGCCAATTGCTTGACCATTCCTTCAGCAAGCCGCATGGCGTAGCGGACCTCGCCCGTCCAGGTGTCCGCAATTCGCAAGTGGCCGGCAAAGCTGCCGATGGCCAGGTGTCGATTGTCCGGGGCGAATTTCACCGTACAGTCGGGGGTCGTGCTGGCGCCTGCGGCCCGATCGACGTTTTCCAGTTTGATCCGGCAGATGACCCGCGGACTGGGCCTCAAAGGGGCAATGATGTGCGCTAATTCGGCTGGGGCTGCGCCGTGCGCGGGGAGCCGCAATTGGTACGTTGCGCCAGGCTGCCAGGCGAAGTCGTCGGCCAGTCGCCACAGTGTGCGGTCGCGGAGCAGCGTCGGGATGGGCGGGGCGTCGATGCCGGGCCCCTCAAGTTGCGGTTGCACGCGGCCGGTGACCAAGAGTCCGCCGCGGGCCAGGGCCACTTCGCGAGGCCAAGGGGGGGACGCGGCCGCCAGGGCTGGCTGTGCCGCGGCGGGGTGAATCGGCCCCATTTGCAGCCCCAACGCGACCATCGCCAAGACTGCCCACCTCCCCCAAGTATTGAAGCAAGCTATCGTCATCATAGAAATAATTAGTTGCAACGATGTCTGCCCCGGGCCGTGATGCGGTGGTATAAGAGGATGGTGCAGTGGATGCGGGGCCCTTGCCATTGTCTATTAGAGTCCAACAAATAACCTCTTCGGTGCGCTAAAATCAACGGGAGTTAGCGGACCGTTGTCCGATTGTTTTTCGGTCTCTTAGGTCGCGAACCCGCGCGGCTGCACCGATCGCGCAGCCGCTGCCAGACCCCGCTCTGTCGTACATTGTGCCGCGGACTTTGTCTTGTAAGGAATGACGTTTATGCCAGACGCACCGACGATCACCCTGTCGATGCCCGAGCCGGACATCGCGCTCTTGACGTTCGACGCACCCGGCAAGGGGGCTAATGTTCTCTCGCGGCCCGTATTGGAGGAACTCGAAGCGCATCTCAACTCGCTGGAGGGGAAAAAGCTGGCGGGCTTGGTGGTCCGTAGCGGCAAGCCAGGCGCCTTCATCGCCGGCGCCGACATCACCGAGTTCGTCGCCGCCCAGAATTCGGGCAACTTCGACAAGTCTCAGATTGTCGAAATGTGCAGCCGCGGCCGCAAGCTGTTGCAGCGCCTGTCGCAGGCGCCCTACGTCACCGTTGCCGCCATCGACGGGGTTTGTCTAGGGGGCGGCGCGGAACTTTCCTGCTGGTGTGATCGCCGGCTGATGACCGACGACCGCAAGGCCCAAATCGGTTTCCCTGAGGTCAAGTTGGGCATCTACCCCGGTTGGGGCGGCACCGCCCGCGTGCCCCGCTTGGTCGGTTTGGCCAACGCGGTCGAGGCGATCTGCGGCGGCGAACCAATGAGCGGCGCAGCGGCTAAGGAAATGGGCTTGGTGACCGACGTCGTGGCGGCCGACAAGCTGATGACCACCGCCGTCGAGTTGATCCGAGCCGAGCAGAAGTCGGGCCAATACAAACACGACCGACAGCGAGCCGACGGACCGCTGCCGCTCGACCCGACCGAACTCTCGTTCTGTGCCGTGACCGCCAATGGCTACATCCAAGGCCAAACCAAGGGGCAGTACCCGGCCCCGCTGGCGGCCTTGAACACAATGGTCGGCGCCGCCACCGAGGGCATCGAAGCGGCGAGCAAAAGCGAGGCCGAGGGCATGGCCGAACTGTTCGGCACGCCGATCAATCGCTCGCTGATCAACGTGTTCTTCCTGATGGAACGCAACAAGAAGGAAACGGGCGTCGATCGCAAGGACATCAAACCGGGCGAGGTCAAATGCGTGGGCGTGTTCGGCGCCGGCATCATGGGAGCTGGCATTGCCGCAACTGCCGTTCGCAAGCAGACGCCGGTAGTGCTTACCGACACTTTCCCGGCCGCCTTGGCCAAGGGCGTGCAAGGCATTTTGGAAGAAGTCTCGTACAACAAGGCTCTCAAGGGGGCCGACCCCCAGAAGGCGATGCAGTCTGCGGCGTTGATCAACGCCACCACGGCCGACACGCAGTTCGCCGCTTGCGATCTTCTCATTGAAGCGGTGATCGAGAAGATCGAAGCCAAGCACGAGCTTTACCAGCGGATTGAGCCGCAGATCAAACCGACGGCGATCTTGGCCTCGAACACCTCGACCATTCCCATCGCCAAGTTGGCCGCCGGGCTGAAACGCCCTGAAAACTTCGTCGGCATTCACTTTTTCAACCCGGTCCGGCAGATGCCGCTGGTGGAAGTGATCCGCGGCCCCAAGACCAGCGATCAAACCGTGGCCACGGCAGTGGCCTGGGTCAAGTCGATCGGCAAGTCGCCGATCGTCATGAACGACGGGCCCGGTTTTTTGGTGAACCGGCTGCTGTTGCCTTATATGAACGAAGCGCTGGAGTTGCTCTTGGAAGGTTGCGAGATCAAGCACGTCGATCGCGCCGCCACCAACTTTGGCATGCCGATGGGCCCGATTACGCTGTACGACGTGGTGGGGCTGGACACGGCATTGCACGCTGGCAAGGTGATGCACGACGCCTTCCCCGACCGC
>CAYWTU010000117.1:0-8923 GCA_964461275.1 uncultured Pirellulales bacterium
AACCGGCCACCGTCCGAAAAGCTGTCGGGCGTCACGTTGACAATGCCCATGAGCCGCGGCAATGGGAGGAGCGACAGCGTCTGCGTTCGCAGTTGCCATGCGGCGGCGCGATGAGGATAGCGTTGGGCCAGCGACAGGCATGATGGGGACATTCGGGCGAGCTTACCAGGGGGCCTCCATCAACGCCACGATCTGCTGGGCGAGTCGATCGATCGCCGCCTGCTGCGCCGTGGCCATCGTCTGCCCCAGTTCGGGGATGACGCCGCTCGACTGGCCGATTTGCACCAAATCGGCCGGCAGCGGAACGGTTCGCGACGGTTGCAATTGTTTTCCTTGCCGGTCGATCCAACTGACCTGGACCTGAAAGTTCAATTCCGTTTCGCGCGGTTCATCGGTGGGGGCTTCCACTAGGAGCCGCTTGGTGTCGGAGACTATCTTGCCCGAAAGGACGCTGTCGGCGTTGGCGTTGCTGACAACTTTGTACGGCGTACGTTGTTCGATTTCCTTGACGACCGCCTCGGTCATCCGCTCACCGAGCTGCCTGCGAAAGCTGTCGGTGTTGAACACCGGGACGTAGACGGTGCGAACACTGCACGGAAAAAGCGTTGGAGCGCCCAGACGGTACGGGGCGCAGCCGACCAGAAATGCCAGCGCCCAACAGGCGGCCCCTAGCCGAAGTCCGGATTGGCTTGGACCGCTTGCCTGGCTGCCGCTGGCCGGTCTCATCGCAGTGAGCCCTCGCGGTCCGGCCGACCGGCGATCAACGGGCCGTCCTTTTCCGGTTTTGTCAGCGGGCGCGAGTTGGCCGCTCGCTCCAGGCTCTTGCGCCGCTCGCCCGGGAACAGGTTCGCCAGCCAGTTGAGGCGTTCCGGAGGCGTGGCGGGCAGGTCCTTAATGTCGCCGATCTTGTCGGCAACCATGGCTGCATAACGCGAGTCGGGGTGCTGGCGGGCGACGCGCTCGTAGTAGTAGCGGGCGGAGCCGTACTCGCGGCGATTCTCGTAGTACAGGGCGGCGTCCCAATCGCGCTGGGCTTGCTGGTCTTTGATGACCTGTTGGGCGCGAGCCAGCCGGTCGCGCTCCTCGCTGGACTGCGTCGCAAACTGGACCGACGTCTGTTGCACCAGTTCGTCGGCCTCGTCCAACGGCTTGGCGTCGTACATCGAACCTTGATATGCCAGCATCTTGGCTTGCAGGCCTATCGAGTGGGCCGCCGTCTGATGCTCACTTTGCGAATAATCGGAGCGGAGCAGCGAGTAGTAATAGTCCGCGTCGTCGTAGCGTTCGTTGAGGAAGTGAGCGTTCGCCGTGGCCATAATCGCGTCGTCCGCCAACGGCCCTGTGGGGTCGTTGATTCGAATGCTGTCGTAGGTGGCCAAGGCGTTGCCCGGCGTATCGAACATCGGCCGCGTCTTGTCGAAGAAGTTGGGCGTTAAGATCCAGTGCGGCTTGGCCTTGTGCGACTCTTCCCAATACCGGGCAATGGAAAACTGCCGGGCCACCACTTTGTCCAGGTGCCGCGAATTCTCGTACTTCCTGAGCATCTCGCCCCAGGTGTCGTCCGCCTTGGCGTATCGGTCGGTGAAGAACAGGCTTTCAGCCCGCATAAACATCGAGTCTTCTTGCAAGGCCGAATCGGGCCAACGCCGGGCGGCCTGACGGAACTTGCGAGCCGCGGCGTTGTAGCTCTTTTCCGCGAAAAGACGCTCGCCTTCCTCATATAACTTCTCCGCCTTGATGCGGTCGGGCGACGACAACGTCGCCGTCTGCCACGCCTTCTTGGCCCGGTCCTTGACGCCGGGCTTCGGCTTGCTCAGCAACTCTTCGTCCGTCGTCGGCTCGTATCGCAAGCCGTTGGGCGTCTGAACGAACCGCCCACCCGCCGTCGTTTGAGGAGCAGTGGGATCTGGAGGCGGAGAGTTGGCCAACGAAGCTGCGGGCCCGGACGCGGCCGCAGCCAGGGCGGCGCCTCCCGTCTCGGGCGTCTTACCGTAGCGAATACTGGCCAGATCGGGCGCGGTGCGACAGCCCATGGCCCCTAGGACCATGGCGGCGGCCAGCCATCCGGCGCAGCGTGCGGTGGTTGATATACTCATCCGTGAGTCAGCGGCTTACGGTCCAATTCCGACAAGGTATCGCTGCGTTTTGGGGACATGCCCAAGCAGATGGGCCAAGTAATGGTTCAACAGCCCGCGCACTTCTCCGTATGTCTTGCGGACGGGGATATGCAACTGTGTTGTGCGATCGGCTGCCGGCGCTGCATACGCCGACAGTAGTTCGATGGCCTCCGGGCTGACGCTGGCCACGTGGCGTTTCCCGGGCCGGCACTTGGCGCACAACACTCCCCCTTCCAACTGGCTGAAGGGAACGCGTCCTACGGCGGTCAGTTCGTCGCCACATTCGACACAGCAGCGTAGCGACGGAAAATGTCCCAGCAGTCGCAGCATCGCAAGTTCCCAGCGCAACATTACCGCCCAGACAGGCTCGTCGCCCGACAGTGCAAGCAATGTCTGTTGTGCGGAGTCAAAAAGTTCCGGGCAAGGATCGTAGTCGTCGGTCAGGGCGCCGAGTAGTTCGGCGACGTAATGTCCCGCGTAAAGAGAAGACAGGTCGCGGCCGCGCCCCCGAAACCGGCGTTCCAGCTTGGCTTCGGTTAAGAGGTCTAGAGCCTCGGACGCTTTGCGAAGGAACACTATCCGACACTCGCAAACAAGGTCAAGTGCAGCGTCAAACGGTCCTTTGAGTCGACGGGCCCCCTTGGCTAAAGCCCGCACTTTGCCGAATTCCCGCGTGTACAGCGTGACCACCACGCTCGTTTCGCTGAATTCAACCACCCGTAGTACCAGGGCCGTAGCCTTTTCCGAGGACATGCCCGGATTGTAAACAGTCTTTTGGAAGACGAGGAACATCAAGGCACGGGTTACCACGGCAGCAGATGCCAGAATTCTCAACGCGGCGGGAAGATTCTTATGGCGCTGCCCGTCCCGGTCGCAGCTCTTGCATTGCAATTGGGCAAGTCCCGGTGATACCACGGGCCGATGCACCTCGGACAAGTATTCTGTGCCTTGCCTAATCGCCGCTGGCCGAACGATTTACGCCGAACTCGCTCAATTCAGGATCGACTGCGAATCCCAATTGGCACGCCTTTTGCAAACCAGTGCTGCTGTGTTCGACGGCAAATCCATCTCACCCACAAATATTCGGAGGACCGCAGCCGTGGTGTGCCCCAGCGAAACATCGGTGTTGAATCCCGATCGACAGTTGGAAGATCGCCTGCGGAAGGCGTTTGAAAAGCACGACTATTGGCCGTTGCGTAATGTGCAAGTCTCGGCTCGATCGGGCAGCATCACACTGGCTGGCCAGGTTCCCACGTTCTACGCCCGGCAGGTGTGCCACCAGGCGTGCCGTCAGGTGCCTGGGGTTGAGCAGATCGTGGACAACGTCACGGTGCGCGAGTGGTAAGCCAACGGATACACGTTCAACCGAACGCGGGGCCACAACTGAACACGGGGCGTTGACAACCGTAGCCCTTAATAAAGGAGCGCACTATCGCAGCAACCTCTGAGCGGACGATTGTCCGTTGGGATCAACATCTCTGACTCTTCTCTCGCCCCCACGAGAGCGCCCCTGGGAAGGCCAAGCCCCCACATCTCACCGCCTCCCAGGGGTTTCTTTTTTCGGTCGATGGCGGCCTACGCTACGGCAACGCGCGACGCAATTTGGCGGGCCGCCTTCTTGGGTCTTACCGCGGCGGGCTTGCGGACGCGAATTCCCGATAGCACCTGTCGCCACGATACTTCATCCGCTCGCTGAAACCATTCGAGCCAGCCGTTTTGGTGGGCCCATAGCCATGCGCAAGCCAAAAGCGCTCCCGCCCAAATTTCGCGAAATGGGATGAATTCGGCGGCCTCAATCAAAACGGCGGTCACAGCAGCCACGGCGGCCAAAATAGGCTGTAGGCGGGCGAACATGACGGGGCTCCTGAAGTAAGTGTTCGAGAAGTTCCGGCGGCGGCGCGACGCTGCGCCAGCCGCCAGTCTTCGAGGCGAGAACGGCCCGGCCTTGTTACGCGGCTAAATGGATTGACACGATTCGGTGAGGCGGCATCCCCGTAGCGGCGGCGTCCCGCCGCCGAGAATTGCCTCGAAGACATCCATTCCCAAGCCCATGGCGGCCTCGTAGAGAAATCGAACCGGAGGTACGGGTCCAAGCTGCGGCCAGTCTGGCCACCATTCGCCGGCAAGCGCGGATAGACGTGGCCCTATCGCGACTGCCAAGTCCCGTTAGGATCCAACAGCCCTTGCAGCTTGGTCAGGGCCCGAGTGAGCATAACGCGCACCGCGCCGTCGGTCTTGCCCAGGTGTTCCGCAATCTGTTTCGACGGCCAACCTTCCAAGTATCGCAAACGCACCGCGTCGCGCTGGTCCTCGGAGAGCTGCTCCAACGCCGCCATCATTTTGAGCTGCTTTTCGTCTCGCGAGACCGCTCGGCTGGCGCTGGTCATGCTGGCAACCAACAGGTCTACCAGCCCGGCGCGGCTGGTATCGGCGGCGCCTCCGCCGCCATGGATGGAAACCTCGCGACCGGCCGCCCGCTTCTGGGCGCCAAAATAACGACGGTGCGCGTCGATAATCCGACGCTCGGCAATTTGGCACAGCCAACCGAATGGGTCGCGGTCGGCCAGATCATACTGCGCAAGCGACCTCAGCGCGTCGGCACTAAGTTCCTGGAGCACGTCTTCCGGTTCGACTTTGCGGCGCAGGCCGTCGCCCATATGTCGCTCGACGTAGGCCAACAAAGGCCGGCGATGGACCTCGATATACTCGCCAAGCGCCTGCACGTCGTGCCGACGAATCCGGTCGATCAGCTCCAGGGTGCGGCCATCTTCAGAACCGTCGCTGGACATGCCCAACCTCTCTCGACAGGGCGCGCCGCCGGCGGCAACTTCCCGGCCGGCGGTAGCCGCATCGTAACCGCTGGCCGACTCGCGGCCTACAGGCAATGGCAAATCCGCCGATGCGCTGGGCGGCGACTGGAGAATGTTCCGCCGGTTTGAGAAGATGGTTCCCATGGCCATGACGCTCCGATTGGTTTAACGCCCAACTAACAACCTGCTCGATTCGCTGGAATCAATGGGACTTAGAGGGTCGTTGTCCGTTGGTTTGGTAGTCTCTTAGGGCCGTTGTGTTGCCAGCTTCGTGAAGCGTAAGACCCGTCCATCCGTTACAACCGCCTGCCGAGCTGCCGTGTGACCGCCACCAGCGCCAACGACGACCGCCGCCCCCCAAACACCGAGGCTGTTTGGGAATTGCTCGGGGCGCAGGTAGACGCCTTGATTGAGGCCTGGGAACTGGATGGTCCGCCGCCGCGACTGGTCGACTTTCTGCCCAACCTGTCGGCCAAATACCAACGGTTGGTGTTGGCGGAGTTGATCAAGGTCGACCTGGAGTACCGCTGGCGCCACCCCGGGCAGGGAAAAAAACTCGAGGAGTACGTGGCGGAGTTGCCGGTCTTGGGCCCCGTGGCCAGGCTGCCGTGCGACTTGATCTACGAAGAGTGGCAAATTCGTAAGCAGGCGGACGAAGACCTTGACCCTCAAGACTATTTCGCGCGGTTTCCCGATCAGTCGCCCGAGTTGATCGCCCTGATGGGGCTGAACACCCCGTTTGTCACCACCACGCGGTTCAGCCGAGAGCAACTCGAGGCGATCGAAGTCGGGGAGCAACTGGACGATTTTGATTTGCTCACCCGACTGGGCCGCGGTGCGTTTGCCACGGTGTTCTTGGCCCGGCAGGTTTCCATGCAGCGGTTGGTGGCGCTCAAAGTCTCGGCCAACAAGTCGCACGAACCGCAAACGCTGGCCCAGCTCGACCATCCGCACATCGTCCGGGTGTACGACCAGCGGGTGCTGCCCGAGCGCAAACTGCGGCTGCTGTACATGCAGTACGTGGCGGGCGGGACGCTGCAAAGCGTGGTGGACGCCGTCCGCCGCTGTCCGCCGGCCGAGCGGACCGGCGCCCTGCTTGTGAACACCATCGACAGACACTTGGACGATCACGGCGAGGCGCCCCCGGCCGATTCTCGCACGCGGCGCAACCTGCAACATTCCGGCTGGGGAGCGGCCGTGTGTTGGATTGGGGCGCGTCTGGCCAGCGCCTTGAACTACGCCCATCTGCGCGGCGTGTTGCACCGCGACGTCAAACCCGCCAATGTCCTGCTGGCGTCCGATGGCACGCCGAAATTGGTGGATTTCAATATCTGCTTCAACTCCAAGCTGGAAGGCGTCAGTCCGGCCGCCTACTTTGGCGGCAGTCTGGCGTACATGTCGCCGGAGCAGCTCGAGGCCTGCATTCCCACCCACGAACGGTCGCCCGAGGAACTTGACGGCCGCAGCGACGTTTACGCCCTGGGGGTCTTGCTGTGGGAACTGCTGACGGGAACCCGGCCTTTCGTGGACCAGATGATCGACGATGATCGTGCCGCCACGCTGGTGGAAATGGCGACCCAGCGACGGCAGGGCGTCGATCCAAAAGCCATCGCCGCACTGCCCAAGAACCTGCCGACGGGAATGGATCAGGTTTTACTGAAATCCCTGGCCCCGCAAGAGGCCGATCGCTACGCCACCGCTGGCGAATTGGCGCGGCAACTCGAAATGTGCCTGCGGCCGGATACGCAGCGGCTCCTGCGGCCTTCGAGCAAAAACTGGCGCAGTTGGATGCGCTCGTTGCCGATGACGGTGGCCGGAACGGTCCTTTCGGCGCTGGTGCCCAATGCGCTGTTGAGCGCCTTCAACATCCCGTTCAACGTCAATCTGATTGTGAGCGAGCTTCCCGAAGCGGTCCGGCAGGCGTTTTGGGATCAGTTGGTCAAAATCAACACGGTGTTTTACCTGTTGGGTACAGCGATTGGGCTAGCGCTGTTCTGGCCGGTGTTTCGCGCCGTGGGTTCGCCTAAGAAGCGGCCGACCGATTCGGAAGCGTTGTTTCGCATCCGCCGGCGTACCCTGCGGATCGGCGCCATCATGGGCTCGATCATCCTGGCCGAGTGGATTATTTCGGGGATTGTATTTCCGGCGGTGTTGAACTTATACATGCCACCCACGCTCAACCTGGCCCCCAGCGTGTGGATCGAGTGGTTCGTTTCGCAAATTATGTATGGCATGTTGGCCGGCAGCCTGGCGTTCTTTTGCATGACATTCATTGCCATCCGGGCGCTCTATCCGGTGCTACTCGTGCCCGACACGTTTGGCGAGCGCGATTTGGAGCCGCTGGCTCGGCTGTCACGACGGGCGTGGCTGCAACTGGCGCTGGCGGCGTCGGTGCCCTTTGTGGGACTCTTGGTCTTGGGAGGATCTCAGCTAACGCAGTTGACGCAGCGCACAACGGCCAACTCCGAAATGATCGAGCGTGCTCCAACGTCGGGTGAAGAATCGGAGGCACGGCTCGACGAGCGCGAGGAGCAGCAGCAAAAAACGTTGCTTCGCAACGCCACAACGCTGGCCCTGACCAGCTTGTTGGGACTGGTGGGCTTCGGGATTTCGTATTTGCTGTTCCGCACCGTTCTCAAGGACATCCCGGCCTTGGCGGCCGCAATTAGCCCCAGCGGAGACGCCCTAGGGGGGAACGACTCGACCGATTCGTTCTGGACCGCTTCGCCGCGGTAAACCGCGAGTTCTGTGATGATTGCTTGAATGGGTCCTGGTCGGCGAGACTTCGCTTGCCGCGGTACCGCCGGTTCAATATTCTCCGGTCCCGGGCGAACAACCTTTCGCCTGCGACTGTCCACATGCCACCCGCCGTCAGGGATCTGCACGGTTCTCGTTCGCCGGCCAGAGCGACCCGCTCGACCTACACCCCCACTTGCGTGGAAGGAACTCGCCATGACCAAGCACTTTTTCTACCGCCTGCCGCAGGCGGCGGTGATGATCTGTTCGGCGCTGGCACTTTTCGGCCTGACGCTTTCCGGCGCCCGCGCCGCAGCGCCACAATCTCCAGACGTGGTGCAAGGATCGCTCGGTAGGCACGTCGGGGATTTCACGCTTCGAGACTTTCGCGGCAAGGAGCACTCCTTGGCCGGTCTGCCGGCGGGCCCCATTGTGGTGGCGTTTTTGGGCGTCGAATGTCCGCTGGTTAAGCTCTACGTCCCGCGACTTGCCGAATTGGCCCGAGAATTCGAAAGCCGAGGCGTGACGGTTTTGGGCGTCGATGCAAACCAGCAGGACTCGGTGACCGAGCTGGCCGCTTTCGCCCGCGAATACAAGCTTGACTTTCCCATCTTAAAGGACGCCGACCAGGCGGTGATGGCGCAGTTCGGCGCCGTTCGCACGCCGCAGGTGTTCGTACTCGATGCCGGGCGCACGGTGCGCTACGTCGGCCGCATCGACGACCAATACGGTTTCACCAGCACCGGCCAAAACTACCAGATGCCGCAACCCAAGCGGCGCGACCTGGCGGCAGCGCTCGACGAATTGCTGGCCGGCGGCGCCGTGTCCGTCGCCGTTACGGATAGTCCAGGTTGTCGAATTGGCAAGCGACGGGAGGCGGTCGCCAACGCCCAAGTGACGTACGCCGGACAGGTAGCGGCGATTCTGGACAAGCACTGCGTGAGCTGCCACCGACCGGGACAGATCGCACCTTTTCCGCTCACCAGCTACGAGGAGACTCTGGGTTGGGGCGAAATGATCTTGGAAGTCACCTCGACCCACCGCATGCCCCCCTGGCACGCGTCGCCCGAGGTGGGCCACTTTAGAAACGAGGCTCGGCTCGCGGACGAGGAACTTGCCGCCCTTGAGCAGTTCGATCGTGCCGGTGAAGTCGATCACGCCGACATCCAGCGCCCCGCCGATCACGTCGGTCAGCGCCGGCGCGCCGCCCTTGTACGGGATGTGCGTCACCGGCAGGCCGCTGGCCGTGCCCAGCCAGGC
>CAYWTU010000118.1:0-8866 GCA_964461275.1 uncultured Pirellulales bacterium
CCGCGCTGAGCCGCCTCCAGGTCGAAATCGGCGGCGTGCAACAGCTTCAAAAGCAGGTTCTCGACGTCTTCGCCTACGTAGCCCGCTTCGGTCAGCGTGGTGGCGTCGCCGATGGCAAATGGCACGTCGAGCATCCGGGCCAGTGTCCGGGCCAAAAGCGTTTTGCCCGACCCCGTGGGGCCAATCAACAAGATGTTCGACTTGTCGATTTCGACCGTCGTTCCGCCCCCGGCGTGCATCAACCGCTTGTAATGGTTGTGCACGGCCACGGCGAGCACCTTCTTGGCGTGCTGCTGGCCGATCACGTATTCGTCCAAGTGCGCAGCGATCTCACGCGGCGTGGGGACGCGGTTGAACAATTGTTTGGTCGTGCCGCGCCGTCGTCGTTCCTGATCTAGAATCGACTGGCACAGCTCGATGCACTCGCCGCAGATGTAGACGTCCCCCGGGCCCTCGACGAGCGGCCCGACGTCTCGATAGCTCTTGCGGCAAAACGAGCAGAACGCGTTCTTCTTGGTGGTCCCGCTGGTGCGGCGACCGCCGGTACCTTCACCCGACGACGGCATGCCCTGTCCTTTCCGTTGCCCGTCGCGGCCGTTGGCCGCGTAGGCGCGAGTCGATTCCAATGGTGTCGCTCGAACGGCGGTTCGTCGCACCCGCGGCGAACCCACCTGGGCATCCCTGTCCAATCTGCACGATCAGCGTCGGGCCAACGGCGTCCCACGCCCTTTGGCCACAACGTCGCTTAGCCCGTTCCGGACGCACGGCGACCGCAGTCGCCCGGCGTAGCGCGGGCTATATGGGACCAATCGGCAACTAACGACGGGCTCTGCGGCCGACCGACCCGGCGTCTACGCCGCCGGTCGTCTTCGTCCTAACCCGCTCGGCCGTTATCATTTAACTCGCGCTGCAAGCGCTGGTTCAACTTGCTCTTGATAGTTCGGAATTCTTCGTCGGTTAGCTCACCCTGCTCGTACATTTCCCGAAATTCCGACAGCAGTTCACTGGCCGATTGCCGCTCGGGTTGATCGGCTGGGCGAACCTTGCCGACGACGTAAACTCCCACGGCAACCAGCGCGGCCAAGCCAGCCCCCCACAGGACAAGCTGCGCCATCGGCGACGACAGGTAATTCCACATTCCACCGCCCGCTGGACGCCGACCGCCTTTCTCGCAATCTTCTCTACGTCCGCCCCCCATCGGGCGCCCGCAGCTTCGGGGCAGGGGACTACAGCGGCGACGTACCGCAAAACCGCTTTGCCACCGTCCGCCAACCCTTGCGAATTATCGCGAACGGGCAGGCGATAGTCCAGTCAAGGGCGCTTCCTCTCACCGGCCGGGCGCGTGGCTGAATGGCCCGCTGCGAATCCGCCGGTGGACAGTTGTCCGCCCCCACAGCATACCTACGCAGGCCAGTGGACACTGGTTCAGACAGGAAGCGTCCCACGTATTTTCCGGCTTACAACCGGTCAAACAAGGCAAACGGGGCACAATCGGACACCGCTCGTTCCCAGCGCGGGACGCCCCACTTCATTAGCGCGGTGCGGTTTCGTTGCCCACCCCTAAACGGCGGACTATAGTCGTCGGCGTTTTCGCAGGCGTAACCTGACGAGACGTTCGACTTGCGATGACAGTCCTCCTTTGCAGGCGCCATGAAATCCCCCGACAACCGCCGCGACGCGCCGCTGATCGCCTTACTGGCGGCGATGACGGCGGCGTGCCTGCTGCCGTTTATCGGTAAGCCGCCCAGCATCGACGACACGCTGTTTATCTACGGCGCCCGGCAAATTCTCCGCGATCCACTGAATTTTTATGGGGCCGAGGTGAATTGGGGTGGGACTCTGGAGCCCCTGGCGGAGGTGACGAAGAACCCGCCGCTGGTTTGCTACCTGTTGGCCGCCGCATTCTCGTTCGCCGACGAGGCGCCGCTGGTTGGGCACATCGTGATGATCCTGCCCGCCATCGCGGCGGTGTGCGGAACCTTTCTCTTGGCTCGCCGGGCTTGTGCATCGCCGGGGTGGGCAGCGGGCCTAACGCTGCTAATGCCGGCGACGCTGGTCAGCGCTACGTCGCTGATGTGCGACGTAACCATGCTGGCCCTGGGCGTCTGGGCCATACTCGTTTGGTTGTCGGCCGACGAATCGTCCGGCCGCACGGCCGTCTGGCGCTATCTGGCGGGCGGCGGTCTGGCGGCCTTGGCGGTGCTCGCTAAGTACTTCGCTTTGGCGCTGTTGATCATGTTGCCGGCCATGTCGCTAGCCCGGCGGCGGCCTGCACGGCAATGGTTGCTGGGCTGGCTCGCCATGGCGGTGATACTGCTGGTTTTCGAGGTTTGGACGCACCGCTTGTACGGTGAAGGACTGATTGGTTCGGCCATGACGTTCAGCACCGCGGCTGAAACGCGAGTCTCCTTGGCGCCGGCGGTGCGGTGCCTGACAACGGTCGTTTATCTGGGCGCAGCGACGGTCGTTACGCTGTGTTGGGCGCCTTGGTTGTGGTCGCGAAAACAGCTTGCGGCGGCCGGCGCCGGCGTACTGGTTGTCGCCGGTGCCTTGTCGTTGTCCGATCACTATCGACCGATCGACGTCGTCGCCGACGTATGGGCCTTGCCTCGGACGGTGGCACACCTGCTGGCTTTCCTGGCCGCCGCGTTGCAACTGTTCGCTTTGGCGATTGTCGACTTCCGCCGCCATCGCAGCGGCGCTGCGTGGCTCTTACTGGCGTGGCTGGCCGGGACGCTGGTGTTCACCTCTGCGGTCAATTGGACGGTCAATATCCGTTCGCTGCTGCCGGCGGCGCCGGTGGCGGGAATTCTTGTCCTGCGACGAATGGAACAGCGTGCTAAGGCGGGCGCCATCCAAACGCCTCATCCGCGCCCGCTGGTCCTGGCGTTGGTCCCGGGGCTGGCGGTCTCGCTCTTGGTGACGTGGGCCGACTACCGCTTTGCCGCCACGCAACAGAGCGCCGCGCAACAATGCCTGCAACCGATGGCTGCGCCCGGGCGCCCGTGGTTCACCGGCCATTGGGGCTTTCAGTACGCTATGGAGTCGCTGGGCGCTACGGCCGTTGATTTCGCTGGTCCATGGCCTCAGTTGGGCGACTGGATCGCCACGCCGTTGACGGGCGATTCGCAGCCGCCGCCCGAGCATCTGGGCCTGGATTTGAGGGGCGAACTGCAGGTTCCGGTGGGCAGCTCCGTGGCCGTCATGTCGCGCGAGCTGCGCTGCAATTGGTACGCTGCGGCGCCTTTTCCGTATTGTTTTGGCCGCGTGCCGCCGCAGCGCTACTTGCTATTTCGCGTGGTCGGACCACCGGCACAAGCGCGACCGCCGTTACAGCGATGAACGACTATCCGGCGGCCGCAACCGGATTGGTGAGTCTCCCGACGAGCTCCAGCTCGATCGTCACTTCGTCGCCGGGCTTGAGCCACACCGGCGGATTGCGAGCCATGCCGACGCCCTGTGGCGTGCCGGTCAAGATCACCGTCCCTGGCAGCAAGGTCGTGTCCTGGCTCAGTCGGCTCACCAGCTCGGACACGGAGAAAATCATGTCGCCCGTCGTGTGGTCCTGCATCACTTGGCCGTTGAGGACGGTTTTAATCCGCAGCGTCATCGGGTCGGGAATTTCATCGGCGGTGACCAGCGCCGGACCGAGTGGGCAGAACGTGTCGAAGCTCTTGCCGCGGATCCATTGTCCGCCGCCCCCCGATTTCTGCCACTTGCGGGCCGACACGTCGTTGGCCGCCGTGTAGCCCAAGACGTACGACAGCGCACTGGCCACGCTGACGTTCCGCGCCGGCTTGCCGATCACCACCGCCAGCTCGCATTCGTAATCCACCTCGCCCGCGGGATCGCAACTGGCGGGGATCGTAATCGCGTCGCCGGGACCGATCACGCAGGTGGTCGGCTTCATAAAGATGACCGGACGCTCGGGAAGCGCCTGGCCCGACTCGGCGGCGTGCTCGCGATAGTTCAACCCGATGCAGAAGATGTTCGTCGGGTCGAAAGGAGCTAGGAGCCTGCCGATGGGCACCGGGTTGCCGCTGGGACTGGGCCTGCCAAACAGTTCGCCCGACAGCGGCTGGGCCGTACCGTCGCCCAAATCTCTGCCCAACCGCACCGCCCCCGTCGCGTCCAAAAATCGCACAATCCGCATGGTCACAGGCTCCGCTAGCACGTGTTCTATCGACTGCCAAGGTGGCCCGATTCTAGGACACGTGCGGCAACGGGGAAAGCGCCGGGCCGGCGGTTGCTTGACCCTCGCCTGGCGGTCTGCCAGAGTAGGCGTCACGTCAGCCGTGCGGTCCGTGCCGCGGGTGGTTTCCGGAGTCCTTTCCTTACAACCGATTGTCATGTCGCATCGCCTAGTCCCTTTTCGCACGAGCCTAGTGCTCACGGCAACGCTTGTTCTCGCGTCGTGGAGCGCCAATCGCGCTTGTGGCGACAACTGGCCCACCTGGCGCGGTCCGTCGCAGAACGGCATCAGCGCCGAAAAGAACCTTCCGACCAAGTGGAGCAAGACCGAGAATGTCCGCTGGCGGCTGCCGCTGCCGGGTCCGGCCGGCGCCTCGCCCGTCGTCTGGGGCAAGCAGATTTATCTGACGACCGTCGACGGCGAAGACCTGCTGTTGATCGCCGCCAACGCGGCGGGCAAGGAACTGTGGCGACGCAAGCTGGGCACGGGAAACAAGGATGTGCGCGGCGACGAAGGCAACTCCGCCTCGCCTAGCCCCGTGACCGACGGTGAGCACGTCTGGTCGCTGATGGCCGGCGGCGAATTGGCCTGTTTCAGGCCCGACGGCGGCGAGGTGTGGCAAGCCAACCTGCAACAGCGGTACGGCAATTTTCAGATTCAGTTTGGTATGACCTCGACGCCCGTCGTCGATGAGGAGCGGTTGTACCTGCAACTGATCCATAGCGGTGGGGCCCAAATCGTCGCGCTCGACAAGCGAACGGGTGAAGAACTTTGGAAGCAGAAACGCCCCAGCGACGCCCGCGATGAATGCGAACATTCCTACTCCTCGCCGGTGATTTACCGAGACGCCGAGCGCCGCTACCTGCTCTCGCACGGCGCGGACTACATTGTGGCCCACGACCTGAAGAGCGGTGCCGAGCTGTGGCGCTGCGGCGGTCTGAACCTGAAGCACAAATACAACCCAACGCTGAGGTTCGTCGCTTCGCCGGCCTGTGTTCCGGGCCTGATTGTCGTGCCCTCGGCCAAGAACGGCCCCGTGCTGGGCCTCAAGCCGGACGGCATGGGAGACCTGACCGACAATGCGGCGGCGCATCTCTGGACCCGCCACGAGAATACGCCCGACGTTCCGTCGCCGGTGATTCACGACGGGCTCGTGTACCTGTGCCGCGAGAATGGCGACCTGTTGTGCCTGGACGCCGCGACCGGCGCCGAGAAGTACTTGGAGCGAACGCACCGCATGCGGCACCGGGCCTCGCCGGTGGTGGCCGACGGCAAGCTGTACTTGGCTGCCCGCGACGGACTGGTGTCGGTGGTCAAGGCGGGCCCCGCGTTCGAATTGCTGGCGCAGAACGAATTGGGCGAGGACATCTCTTCGTCCCCCGCCATCGCCGACGGCGTGCTGTATCTGCGGACGTTCGCCGCGTTGTACGCCATTGGAAACTAGCCGGCGCATGAAGCAACCGACTGGAAAAGCGTCGCTGCTCGTCGTCTTTCTGACGGTGTTCATCGACCTGTTGGGGTTTGGCATTGTCTTGCCGCTGTTGCCGATGTACGGCAAGGAATTTGCCGGCGACATGAGCGCTGGGCAGTTGGGCCTGACCATCGGCCTGTTGATGGCCAGTTTTTCGGCCATGCAGTTCTTGTTCTCGCCCGTGTGGGGACGGCTGTCCGATCGCGTGGGACGCCGGCCGGTGGTGCTGTTGGGTTTGTTGGGGTCGACGATCTCGTACCTCGGCTTCGCCTACGCCACGCTGACGCACAATTTGGCGGCGTTGTTTGTCGCACGAATCGGCGCCGGCGTGTGTGGGGCGACGATCTCCACAGCCCAGGCCTACATCGCCGACGTGACGTCGCTGGAAACGCGCGCCCGCGGAATGGCTTTGATTGGGGCCGCGTTCGGGCTGGGTTTCACCTTCGGCCCGTTGTTCGGCGCCGCGGCGTTGATTTCCTCCGACGCCAGCGGCTTGAGCCCCTGGCCGGGCTACGTGGCGGCCGGTTTTTCGGGCGCGGCGCTCGTGTTGGCTTTTTTTCGGCTGCAAGAATCGTTGCGGCCCGAAAGTCGACCGGCCGAAACGTCGTGGTTCAACCTACAGGCGCTGCGCGGCGCATTGGCCACTCCGTCGATCGCTGCCTTGCTGTTCACATCGTTCGTCAGCGTCTTCTCGTTCGCCAATTTCGAATCGACCGTTGCGCTGTTTCTCAAGGACGAGAAGACGTTCGCCTTCCAGCAGCGACAGGTGCTCTTGGTGTTCGCCTTCATCGGGCTGACGTTGAGCCTGGCGCAGGGGTTTCTGGTCCGACGCCTGTCGACGCGACTGAAGGAAGGGACGCTGGCCACGGCCGGCGCAGCCATCGCGATTCTCGGCTTCTTGTTGATGACACTGGCCAGCCGGCAGGCCAACCTGACGTTGCTGCTGGTTGCACTTGCGGTCGAAGTAACGGGTTTTGCGTTTGTGAATCCGGCGCTGCAGTCGCTGTTGTCGCGGCGCAGCGACCCGACCCGGCAAGGAGGGATCTTGGGCTTGGCGCAAAGCGTTAGTTCCCTAGCCCGAATCGCCGGTCCGCTGGCGGGCAACTACCTGTTCCAGCGCGTGGCCCCGACGGCGCCGTACTGGTTTGCCGCGGCCTTGATGACGGTGGCCTGCTTGCTGATCGCCGGCGCGGTAAGAAGCGGCCGCGATTTTAAAGCCACGCGTGCCTAAGCGGCGGCCACGATCCACGTGCCGGCAGAGCCACTAGCTGGCCGGGCCCGCCGATTCCTCCGTGACGAACGACAAGCCGCCCGAGGCCCGCAGGAGCAGTCGGTAGGTCTTGCCGGCGCGGACCTTCATGAACGGGCCTTCGCCGTGCATGGCGCGAACGCCGGCCCGTTCGGCCCGCTGGGGACTGTTGGCGTAGTCCCAAAATTCGCTCCACAGCTCGCGCTCCAAGTCGCTGGTCTCACCGCCGGCGCTGTAGCCGGCCGGTCGCGAACCGACGGCATCCAAAGGAAAACCGTCGGCCGGCGTTTGCTGGTCTCCGTACAGCCGCGTGAACAAACAGATCGACGTGCTGCGGAGCGGATCGTTTTGTTCCACGGCGTCGTCGCTAAATTTTATCAGCAGCGCGTCAACGTGCACCACGTCGCCATGGATGGTGAACTGCCGTGGCTCGGTCAGCGGCTGGCCTTGGGCGTCAACTTCAACGAATTCAAGTTGTGTGGCCAGACTGTCGCCGTTGGCGGTAGGGCCTTGTTCGAGCACCCGCAACTGAGCCACACGATGATCAACTTTCAGCAGCCGCCGGGCCGTCTCAAGACGGAGAATCTGCCGCCGCTTTTCCACGACGTCGGCCTGGAGGCCTTCGATCTCAAGTTGTTGGGCGGCAACCAGGGCCGATTTCTGCTTGAGTTCCTGCTCGCGGGCGATGGTCTTTTCATAAGCGTACCAGCCGCCTCCTCCGAGCATGGCGGTTAGCGCCACCAGCGCCAACGTGCGCAAGAAACTGCTGATGGCCGATAAGGCTTTCCACATAGGACGAATCTCCCGAAGGACCACCGCGACGCGACCGACGCCGCTGACCTTATCCTACGTCGGCCGCGGGGGAGGGAAAACGTCAATCGCCGCACTGCCAAGAGTCGATCTGCTCCTTTAATTCGCTCAAACCGAGCCGAACTTGGGGCATGCGGTGGGCCACCGGCTCGCCAATGGCCGGCACCCGGCCGTTGCGCAACACGTCGGCCACGTCCGATTCGAGCTGCAACAGCCAGGCAGGCGTGTCCAGCCCGGAACCGCATGGGCGTTTGGCGTATTCGGCAATCTCCCGCTCCAGTTGCGGGAACGCCTGGGGGGGTGATTCCTGTGCCGCCTCGTGCATGGCCGGGCCGATCAAGGCTCGAATCCGGTCCAAAGACAGCGGCCGCACGAACCGCTCATCCACCCGATCGGCGATCGTGTGCAGCCGCATGGCGTGTTGTTCGGCCAATTCGGCCAACCGCTGCTGATGCCAATCGGCGGCCGAACCGGTGCGGTCGGCAACCATCTGCCGCCAGCGGGCGGCAGCGGCCGTCCGTCCTTGTCGTTCGAGCATCTGATGCACGATGACCACCGGCTGCAGGTTCCAGCAGATCCGTTCGTAGCGGGCCTTGAGGCGGAGAAAATCGAGCAGTTGATACAATTGCTCGCCGTGGTCCGATTGCGTGGTGGTGCTGTTGAAGTCGCGGTACTCGACGTAGTTTTCCAACAGTCCTTCAACGATCACGGTGAGCAGTTCTACCGCCTCGCTGCGCGGCAGACTTTTGTCCAGGTCTTGGAGCAGCAGCGGCCGCTCGTCGTCGATCAGGTTTTCTTCCAGGCGTTCCAGGTAGACTTCGACGCCTTGTTCGGCAATCGCCCGCAGATTGCCCCAGTTGAGGAACCGCGTGGTGAACAATTCGCCGCCGTAACGCTGCACGAACTCGACCAAGGCCTTCCAGCGCTGCTCGCCGGAGACGCGCTCCAAGGCCGACAAACGGAGCAGCCTGCTGTGGCCCAGCCAGAGGCCCAACAGGGACTCCGTCACCGCCTGCAAGCAGCCGAGTAGTTGTTCCTCTTCGGCTTTCCCTGACTTTTTCTGGCCGCCGGGCGGTTTAGGCCAGTCGCGCGACGATTCCAACACGCATTGAATTACCGCCTGAAACGCCAGCCTAAACAAATG
>CAYWTU010000119.1:0-8847 GCA_964461275.1 uncultured Pirellulales bacterium
CGTGTGCCACGCCGGCAGCGCGTCCAATTCGCGCACGTACTCGCCGCCGCAGATATAGGCCGCCTTGCCGGTGTGATGAACGGAGGCGATTTGGCAGTCGCCCAGTCCCCCCTGAGAGAAAAAGGCCACGCGGCCGCACTCCGGATCGACCGCGATCCAGGGTTGTCTTCTGGTTTTCCGTGAACGGGGCAGGCCGCCGCTGCGCAAATTGCACACCAGAATCCTCTCGCCCGGCCAGGGCTGCCAGCCGCCGCCCGGCGACCGGAAGAAGAGTTGCAGGCTGAGCCCTTCGCCGTAGTACGCGTCGTTGACGCCCGGCTTGCCGGGCCGCACGAGCGGGTCGCGCAGCATGGCGCGCGTTAGCGGCGTCGGCAGGTTGCTGGGCCCTGCGATGGCGGCGGGGTCGAGTTCGAGATCGGCCCGGACATGAAGCGGGGCGTCGACTCCCAAGGGAGACAGGCGAAACTGCCGCGTGCCCTGTGCCGGCTTGCTCTCCCAGGCGGGGGCCATCGTCACCGCGTCGATCAGGCGTCGGAATGCGAAGAGACCGACCGTCTTCAGGTTGTAGCGGCCCGGAGTGCGGCGCGAGTCGATGGCGCGAACGTCCGTCGTGTGCAGCAGACGGTCGAATGCGCCCCCTGCGCAGTCCAGTTGGTTC
Source organism: uncultured Pirellulales bacterium (assembly GCA_964461275.1). Lineage (GTDB taxonomy): Bacteria > Planctomycetota > Planctomycetia > Pirellulales > CAYNRE01 > CAYWTU01. The sequence goes on from CAYWTU010000119.1 coordinate 659, forward strand.
TGCCGACGGACGTCCACAAGGTGACCGTACGCGCGCCCTGCGCTTTCGCCGCAACGCGTTCCCGTCACCCGCGGCGGGGCAAACACCAGGCGGGCGAATTCCACGCTGCGGGCGGGCCAATCCACGGTCCGCTGCGACAATTCCTCCAACAGCGCCGGCGAACCCTTGCGGCGACGCAGATAAATGGCGTCGGCCACTTCGCGACGGAGGTTGACCTGCGCGATGTGCGGCGACGGCAAAGCGGCCGGCTCGACGCCCACCAAGTCGCCGATGTACGGCACGACCCAGTCTTCGCAGGTTTCGATGAACCAGTTGTTGTACCACCGGGCCAGATCGTCTTCGAGCAGATTCACCTGTTCGCCAATGACGCTCAGCAATTCGCGCAGCGGACCGCGCGAGTTGGGATCCGCGGACGGGGAGTCCAGAATCTGATGCAACTGCGGCAGCAGGCGAAACAGTTGCTCGCGGCGGTAGACGAGGCTGGGGTCGTTCACGAGGCGATCTCCCGCAGGTACAGCGAATCGGCCACAAGCGGATCCAGGTAGACGAGTTGCGCCGGCAGGATCGCCTTCTCGCCCGCGGCGTTTTGGCCGAGCCGCGGCCCGGCGGCGACCAGCGTGGGTTGGGGCAGTTCGGTCAGCAATTTGGCCAACTCGCCCAGACGCTTTGCGGTCTTGTCTCCCGCGGAGACGGCAACCGCGGGCGGCGGCGCGGGCGTAACGGGCGCCGACGAGGACACTTGTTCGGGCGGCTTCGCCGTCATGATCGCGTCCCGCAATGCAAACGTCGGCAAGGCGGCGAAGTAGTCGATGTCGACGTACTCCACGCCCGGCACGCGCTGGATCGCGCTTTGCACCTGACTGCGGTGCAGATTTTCCGCCAGGCGGCGGCGCTCGTAGCCGAATTCTCGGCCGAGCGCCGCGCGGATGTCGCGCTCGACGTTGCGCCACAGGTAGTCGCGATGGGGCTTGATGTTGGCCTGCAAGAACACCAGCAGGGGCTCGTACGTTTGCACGTCGAGGTTCAATTCCGGATCGCCTAACTCGCGATAGGCCTGCAGCAAGGCTTGCAGCAGGTCGCCGTGCGGGGCGATGGGAATGTTTCCTGCGCCCCCCAACGTCACGTGTACGGTAGACCGGCCGGCCAGCCACAGCCGGCAGGCGACCGCTTTGTCGATGGCCGCGTAATTGCGGGCGAAATCGGCGAAGTCGCGGACACTGACCAAGCGATCCAGAGCCATCACCGCCAGCGGGGCGTTGTCGCGAATCTGCTCGACCGTTTCCGAGTCGGCGCCGCCCGTGGCAGGCAGCGGATTGAAGACTCCCTTGACTCCCATCGGTCGATCGCCCAGTTGCGACAGACTGCCGGCCGGCACGTTGCCCGCGGCGCCCAGCCCCACGCGATACTCCACCTGCACGTTGCTCTGCCCGGTGGGCAGGCGGGCGCCGGTTTGCCCGTCGCCAAAAACCACACGGGCCGGCGCATCGGGACGCTCCTCGTGGCGCACCACAAACGCCCGTTGGTCGGCCAGGGCGCCGGCAAGCGACGGCAGTTCGCGCCAGGCCAAGTCGTTGACCCGCACCGAGAGCGTGCTGGCCGCGCCGGCGGCATTCGGGGCCGGCAGATAGGTCAGCGGACCGCGGGCCAACGCGAAGCGCTGAAACGGCCGTCGGGCGTCGCCGCTGCCCAAGAGTTGCCGCACCGTTTCGCCGTGCGTGGCGTGAACCACGTTGGCGTGGATCACTGCGCTGTCGCGCTGCAACTCGACGCGCAGCGGCGGATCGACCGCGATGGTCGTATGCACCTTGGCACCGGGCACATTGGCCAGCCGATGCCGTACCTGGCGAATCTGCGCCAAGTGGACGTGACGTGCGCCGGGGACCTGCTGCCGGTCGCCGGCGATCGCCACCCAGCGGCCCGCCTCCAGCCCAGGATACCAGCCGTCGAGTTCGATCTGCGCTCCCGATGGCGCCGGCATGGGGTTCTCCGCGGCTGGGTTAGGGAATGATCCTTCGCCGCCCGCCGGTGGTTCTTCTGCGGGGTCCGTGCCGATCGGCGCCGAAAGCGGCTCCTCGGCCAGTTCGTACTCGTCGCTCTTGAGCAACACGACGGTGGTGCGGAGGGAGGAGATGTCGTTGTCGGACTTCTTGTCCCAGGATCCATTTTGCGGCAGCGCAAGCCTGGTGCATTTGGCGCTGATGCCGTAGGCGTTCCGCGCGATCGGCGAGGAGACTGTTTCAATGGTCAACGCGTCGTCGGGATCGAAGTTCCACTGAAATTGATCATTGCGTTTGCGCAGCAGCAGCAGGTCGCCGGGGACCACCCCCTCGGCCACCTGGCTGAGGAACAGAGAATTCTTTTCGTCCTTCTCGTCGCCGTTCCACTTCCACGCCTCGGCCTTGGGCTTTCCGTTTTCGTCGACGGTAATTTGCTGCTCCGGGGCGTTGTAGCCGAACAGCGGCAGGCTGGTCCTCATGCCGAGGATGCGGGGCGGGAGCGCGGCGGGGCGGAGGTTGAGCCACACCTGGTCGTAAACGTCCGACAGGTCGGGCCGGACCGCCTGAACGATCTGCCGCAACAGGTCCGGTGCGGTGGCCGCCTGAGAATCGCCGGCGGCAGCCGATGCGCCCGTCTGGGAGGGCGGCGGTTCGAGAAAACCAGCGAGGATCTGGTCGAGGTCGGCGGGTTCGCCTGGGTCCGCGGCCTGATTCTGTTCCCGTGCGACCCGCCGCAGGACGGCGATCAACCCGGCCAGCGCGGTCTCGTCCGGCGGCGGCGGTGGCGTTTCGGCGGTCGTCGTCGTGCTGCCAGAGAATTCGGCCAGTAACCCGCGCAGGTCTTGCAGCAGCGCTGCGTGCTTGGCCTGATGGACGGCGTCGCCCGGGTAGGGCTGAAGGTTGTCTACGGTTTCCAAGTCGGAGATGACTTTTTTGAGTGTGTTGACTGTCTGGTCGTCGACGCCGATCATTGTCGTCAGCGACTTGAGAAATCCTTCGCCATCGGGTGTCGCGATCTCCCCGCGATAGTCAGTCATTAGCTTGTAAGCATCTTTCGCCTTCTGCGGACCACTTGGCGTCCACTTCGCCGGCTCACCGAAGCGCTCGACGATACCCTGGACGGATTTGACAAAGTCCTTGCGGCGGCTTTGCTGTGCCGTCTTGGCGGAGTCGAGGGCCTGGCCGAGCTTACCCGGATGATTCGGGGCCGTCGCGGTCGGCTCAAAGGCCAGCGCCTGAATTCCCGCCAACGCATTCGACAGGCCCGTCACGACGGCGGCCAGGTCGGTGGCCAGGTTGTCAACAGCACTGGACTCGAACTGCGTGTCGATGGCGCGGATGTCGGTTTTTAGACTGTCAAACGTCGATGTGAAGCCAGAGAGCGTCGAGCCAGCCGCAGACTTGTAGGCGTCCGCAATCGCGTCGCGGGCGGCCTGGTAGGCTTTCAGCAAGCCCACCGGGTTACTGTCCTTCACGTAACCGAGCCGCGTTTGCCAGCCCGTGGCTTTGACCGAGAACTGTTTCGTCGTCTTGATCCGATTGGACTTGGGGCCTGTGTAATCAAAGGTGTCTGTTTCCGACTCAGCCGCACGCTCCGCCTGCTTAATCAACCAAGCGTTTGTCGTCTGATCGTTCAGCGCATCATCCACGCACGAGCCAAGTCCGAGAAACGTGGGCTGAGCAATGGCGTCCTGTGCTCTCTCGATTTCGAGCACTGCCTTCGGTTCTAGGTCGGCGGGTGCGAAACGGGCCCACGCGGCGCGGAACTTCGCGCGCAACGTGTTTGCGCTCGTAGAATTGACCTTCAGTTCCTTTACTAAGGCCTCAGCCGCCGTCTTGAGCGGTCCTGCAGCGATTGCCTCAACGCTGTCCTTCAGCGTCTGAGGCGACCCTTGTGCCGCCGAAGTCAGCTCCGGTTTAAGCTTGGCCGTTATCTGCTGGGCTGTGAGATCTTCGCTGATGCCGCCCGGCCCGTTGTAAAGCTCGTCGAGGCGATTAACGACCTTGTCCACCGTGCCCCGTGAATCCAGAAAGTCTTTGACTAGTGTTGGCAGTGAATTCTTGAGCGTATCCGTCGCGGTCTTGATTGCAGTCTGCCATTCGCCATCGACCGTCTTAATCTCTGTGAGGTCTGTAACCCCAATCTGCCCCACGGCCGTGTCCGCTGTCTCGCACCAGACCTCCACCACCTTGTCCAACTCCACCAACCCGATCTCCGGCCGCAGGGCCCGCAGCAAATCCTGCAAATCGCCGTCTAGCGCATCTCTCGTAGTCGGCAGTGCGGTCAGGCCGCCGAGCAGCGATGCTAAACCCTGCACCCCCTTTTTAACGTCCTCGATCAACGTCAGCGGCGACGAGATGCGAAGCTGCAGTTGGACCACGGTGATCTGCCGGTCGTTGTCGACCTCGATCCGCTCGACTTCGCGATGGACCGGCTGTTCCCCCGTGGGAAACACAATCAAGATCACATCGTTCGGCTTGAGCTGCGTGGTGGTTCCCCGGAGCACAATCTGCGGGACCTGAAAGGCGCTGACGGGGTTGATGTCTTGCGGCTGTACTTGCCGTGGCCGGATGGCGCTCCATTCCGGTCGCGCGATCAGATCGCGGGACGTCTCAAACGTCTGCGGCAACTGTCCGTCGCCGGGGATGCTCTTGACCGCGGCGCCGCGGGGAATCAGCGTTTCGGCGGCCGATTGCTGACTGGCCTTTTCCAGCTCGAAGGCCAGGAACGTGCTGGCGGCGACGCCCGGGCCGGGTCGATAACCGATGCCGTTCGCCAACTCGACCAGCGAGCGGCACTCCGTGGCGGTGCGGAGGTAGCTTTCGTTGACCAGGCGCCGGTTGTAGAAGGTGAGCACGTCGGCGGCGACGGCCCAAGCGTCCAGGAGGGCGATCGACGGGTCGTCCAGCCGGCGCGTGTGGAGCCGTTCCAGTTCCGGGTATTCGCGACTGGCGAGCCGGCGCAGCAGGGCCCGCAAAAACGAGGCGTGCGTTCCCACGCGGGCATCCAACTGCGCGGCGCCGGCGGGACTTGCCACGCACAGCGGCGCCACGGCCAACGGTTGGGCAGTGCATTCGGTCAACGAGCGCTGGCGATTCATCGGCCCCCCTTCACGTCGATGACCAGCCGACCCAACTCGGGCCGGCGGGGATTGTTTTCAAACTGCACTATCTCGTCGTCCGCCAACAGGAGCAGGCCGGTCTGCAGCTCATCCGCCTGGCCGGCGCCACGGCGACAGAGCCGCGTCACGTCGACGCGCGACACGCCTGGGACCCCGGCGGCGGCCGCGGCCAACTGGCTCAGGTACACCCCCTCGCCAAAGGTCTGCCGGTCGGGATGGAACAGCGCCGGCGAACCGTCGGCCAGCAGGCCGTTGCCGAACAGCCGGTCCAAGGCGTCGCGCACTTGAGACGCAACCGCGTGTTTGGCCACGCAGACGACGAGCGAGATGTCGATCACCACCCGTGCGGCCGGGCAGACTTGCACCTCGTGCCCCAGGCGGCGATAGCCCGCCAAGCGCCGGCGAATTTCGTCGAGCAGTTCCACGTCCGGCGTTTCCGTGTGCAACGGATCGACGGCCACCAGGACCGTGGTCATGCGGCCCGTCCAGCGCAGCGTGGCCTTGGCGTTTTGCACGCGCGCGGCAAAGTCGCGGCGGACAAGTTGTTCGTAGTCGGCGGCGGTGACGGCGCGGGCCAGCGCGGTGCGCAGCGCGTGCGGCGCCAGGGCGCGCACCTGGGCCGGAGTCTCCGGATCGACGCCGCCGACCGCCGGCAAGGGATTGCGGACTTGCGCAATGGGCGGCAGTTCGCCCACATAGGCGCCGCAAAAGCGAATCGCCTCGGCCGCGACGTTGCCCGCGGCGCCGTTGCCGATGCGAAACTCGGCCCGCAGCTCCGCGGTGGCTTGGTCTGGTGGGAACTCTGGCAGCCGCCCGCGACCGTGGCCGCCAAACCGCAACTGGGCCTGGCGGTCGTCGGTCATTTCGACGACGACGTGCGCATCGACCGGACCGCTGCTCAGCAGGTCGGTCTGCGGCAGCCAAACGGCATTGAGCGCCGCACGAACGACGGAGGTGAGCCGGGTCGGCAGGGGCGTCCGGGGGCGGGGTAGGCCAGCGTCCGGCGGTGGAAATTGTGTGTGCCATTGCTGGCAGCAGCGGGCCGCGTGGGCCAGGGGGCCGGCGGCGCCGCGGCAGAGGTCGCCCGATCCGTCCAGCAAACGTTTTGTGACGCGCTGCGCGTCGCGCATTTCCAGGTGCGTAAAGGGCGCGGGCCAGGCCGTCCGATCGTTCGTCTGCGCGAGCAACAACTGTGGCGTCGCCCGATGCGGGTCTTGCCGAACCTGCGCCGCGGCCGGTTGACAGGACGCCGGCAGGCTCGCGCTGTGCGTCAGGTCTCGGGTCTCGAGCGTGCCCGTCACCGGCAGCGTCGGGTACGCGGCGGGAACATCTTCCGACCACGCGGTGCCCGGACGCCGCACGGTGACGATCTCCGAGGCGCTTTGGCCATGGTCGACCAACAGCATGTTGCCGCGAGCAGCGAGGATGTTGTTGTCAAAGGGCCGACCTTGCCAGTCGGCGCCGGGCGGCGGCTCAATCCAGAGCGTAAATGGCAGTGCGTCGTCGACGTGCCAATAGATTTTGAGCACGTGTACGCCCGCAACGGCGTCGTATTCTTTGACAAACTCAGTGAGCCGCACGACGTGTCGATGCGAGACGTCGGCGTCGGCCGCGACGCCCGTCCACGGATCGCGCAGTTCCTCAAACAGGACGACGTCTCCGACCTGAAACTGTAAAGGCCGAGCGTCGCCGGGCGGGCCATCGGCCAGTCCCGCGGCGACCGCCTCCTCGTCCAACAACGTGGCCTGGGTTGCCCCCTTGGGCAGGCAGGGCTGGACGCCGCACCAGGTGTGCAGTCGACAGGCGTTGTGGCTCGTCCAGAGCGGGAAGTCCTTGCTCACCACGGGCTCGAAGACTTCACAGGCTGCGGATTGGGCGCGCAGGTCCTGGAGTTGCTTGGCCGTCAGGAAAGGCGAATCATCGACGCCGGGCACAGGGCAGGCGACAAAAAACAGCCGCTGACCGGGAGTCAGCCCACCGTCGTCCCAGACCGCCAGATGGACCCAAGCTCGGGCGTTGCAGCCTTCGTGAACGCGATAGTCGACCAGCCGAGCGTGGCGGCGCAACGATGGCCGCAACCGCGCGGTGTTCAAGTACGCCTCGGTGGCCACGGCGTCCTGATAGTAGCTCAAATGATCGGCCGCGTAGGCCAGCAACTCGACCAGCATCAGGTACTGGTCGGCCGGAGAGAAGTCGCGCCACTCGGGCAGCGTAGCGGCGAGCCGGTCGAGCATCAACCGCCGAAACGTGGCGTAGTCCTTGGCCAGATAGTCGATCTCGATGGCCGCGGGTTCCGCCGCCAGCGGAGGAAGCGGTACGTGAGAATCAGACGAGGCGATTCCCTGACAACCCCAATGAAAGCTTGCCGAAGCGAAATAGCGATCCAGCGCTGGCTCACGCTGCTTGTACAGCAGGCGGAGCGTGTATTCCGACTGAGAACTGGGCTGGGTGCCCTCCGGGAGCTGGAGGATGGCAATCTTTTCGGCGAGTTCATACTTGACTAAGGCAACTTCGAGCTGCACGCCATCGCAGCACAACTCGAAGTTCCGCTCGGACAATCTGGCAGGCAGGCGCCCGATCAGATGCACGTCGATCTGGGGCGGACGACTCTTGGGATCGCACGTGACTACGTAATCCAGTCCGAATGCCCCCTGCGCGTGGCGCAAAGCGGCGCGGCGCCGGGCGAGCGGATCGTGGGGATGAGAAAGTGTCGACGTCATCGTGGGATCACCTGAGAGCCGGGATGCGGCGCGTCGCCTGGCGCACGCAGTCCTCGCCGCGGACGCGGTATTTCAAATCGACCGTGAGGACCGCTTCATCGGCCTCGGCCGTGAGGTCCACCACCTCCACCTCGTCGTTCAGCCAGCGCTGCAATCCGGCTCGGGCCAGGAACTGCACCACGTCGGCCAGGGCGTAGGAATTGCCCTCGAAACAGATCCGCGACAGCGGCGTGCCGAATTCGGGACGATTCACCCGCTCGCCCTGGAAGGTGAGCAGGTACTGTACGATCAGGTCGCGGGCCCAATCGCAGTTTGTGGTCCGCGCCGACTTGCCTGCGGCGTCAAACACC
>CAYWTU010000120.1:0-8828 GCA_964461275.1 uncultured Pirellulales bacterium
GGGGGGCGAAAGCACACGCCCCTACTCCGCACCAGTTTCCGCCGACGAGGAGTTGCAACGCGTATTGCCGGTCGTCGAGGCCCTGGCGCGACAGGCCGGCGTGCCCGTCTCCATCGACACGTCCAAGGCCGCCGTTGCCGACGCCGCGCTGCAGGCGGGAGCCCAGATTGTCAACGACGTTACGGGTCTGCTGGGCGATTCGCAAATGTTGGAAACGGTGTTGCGACGTCAAGCTGCGGTCTGCGTCATGCACATGCAGGGGACGCCGCAGACGATGCAGGACGATCCTCGCTACGACGACGTCGCAGACGTTGTGCTGACGTGGTTGCGAGGTCGCCGCGATGCGTTGACTGCGGGCGGAATCGCGGCGGCCCGCATCGCGCTCGACCCGGGCATCGGGTTCGGCAAGACACACCAGCACAATTTGACGCTGATGGCCACCGCCGGCCGATTGCACGACCTGGGGTGTCCGGTGTTGGTAGGCCATTCACGCAAGGGGTTCATTGGCAAGGTACTTGGCGACAAAGAAGCCGACCGGACGTTAGGAACGGTTGGGGCCGCCCTGGCGCTGGCGGCCCAGGGGGTGCAGATCATTCGGGTGCACGACGTCCGGTCGGTTCGAGAGGCACTGGCGCTGTTCGCTGCTTGCGGGGGAATTGACGGGATGCCCGCGTCGCCTGAAGTGTGACCCCATCTGGCGTGTAAGGCGTCTGGCGGTATAGGTTTACAGCAGCGGCGTGGGATTCGCCGAACCATCTTTCGCAATTGACCCGACCGGGTGTTTTCCGCATACTGCCAGCGGTGCATTGCCCGAACCACCGCGGTCTCGTCGACGTCTGTTATGGCGAGTCACGGCCCCATATTTTCTCGACGATTTTTATCCCTATGGCCGTTGCCGACCAACCCGAATTGGGCGCCTACTGCGTCGATGTGGCGCAGCGAGCGCAGCGCGCGTCGGCCAAGCTGGCGACGGTCACCGGCGAGACCAAAAACCGTTGGCTTACGCGCTGCGCCGCGCTCGTACGCGAGCGGATCGACGCCATTGTTGCCGCCAACCGGCGCGACCTAGCCGGCGCCGCGCAGGCTGGCCTTTCGTCGTCCAGCGTCGATCGGCTAACACTCACACCGCCGCGCATCGAGGCGATGGCGGCAGCGCTTGAGCAGATTGTCATGCTGCCCGACCCGGTGGGTGAGGTGATCGAATCCTCGGTCCGCCCCAACGGGCTCGACGTGCAAAAAATCCGTTCCCCGCTGGGCGTGGTGTTCTTCATCTACGAATCGCGGCCGAACGTTACCGTCGACGCTGCTGCGCTGTGCGTCAAAAGCGGCAACGCCGTCATCCTCCGCGGCGGCAAAGAGGCGCAGCACAGCAATCGCTGCCTGGGCGAATTGCTGGCCGAAGCGGCCGGCGACGTTGGTTTGCCGAACGATGCCGTGCAGTTGATCTCGACCACCGACCGCGAGGCGGTGGGGCGGCTGCTCAGGCTGAACCAATACATCACCGTCACCATCCCCCGCGGTGGCGAAAGCCTCATTCGCCGCGTGGCCGCCGAGGCGACGATGCCGGTCATCAAACATTTCGACGGCAACTGCCACGTTTACGTCGACCGGCGCGCCGATCTGGAAATGGCCGCCCGCGTAGCCATCAACTCCAAGTGTCAGCGGATGGGCGTTTGCAACGCGGCCGAGTCTCTGCTGGTGCACGCTGACGTGGCGGCCGAATTCTTGCCCACGATTGGCCGACTGTTGGCCGACGCGGGAGTGGAGATTCGCGGCGACGCCAAGGTTTGCGAGTACGTGCCCCATTCGCTCACCGCCACGGAACAGGACTATGCCGCTGAGTTTCTGGGCCCGACGATCTCGGCCTGCGTGGTTGGCTCGCTAGACGAGGCGATCGAGCACATCAACCGCTACAGTTCGCATCACACCGAGGCGATTATCACGGCCGACTTGGACGCCGCCCGCGAATTTGCCGCGCGGGTGGACAGCGCCGCGGTGATGATCAACGCCAGCACCCGATTCAACGACGGCGGCGAGTTCGGGCTGGGCGCCGAAATCGGCATCAGCACCGACAAATTTCACGCTCGCGGGCCATGCGGATTGAAGGAGTTGACGACTTACAAGTGGGTCGTTTACGGCCGCGGACAGATTCGTCAGTAGCGCCAGGCGACGAGTCGTCGCACGATTCGTACGACCACGAAAGAAAGGGACACGGATGTCCGGCGACGTACTCAGCCAAGCCGAGGTCGAAAGCCTGCTCAGCGCGCTCGACACCACCAAGACCGCTGGCGGAGGGGGCGGAATCGCCCAGACCGCCGGCGCCAAACGCTCGGGCGGCGGCTCTGGAGCCGCTCGGCTACGCGAAAAAGTCACCACCTACGACTTCAAGCGTCCCGAGCGCGTCGGCAAGGAACAGATGCGGGCGTTGCAGACGCTGCACGAAGGCTTTGGCCGCAACTTTGGCGCGGCACTCAGCGGCTTGTTGCGCGGAATCATCGAGGTCAAGCTAACCAGCGTCGATCAGTTGACCTACAGCGAATTCATTTTCAGCCTGGAAAACCCCACGTGCTTCAACCTGCTCAGAGCGGAGCCGCTCGAGGGAAACCTGATTCTGGACATCAACCCTTCGATCTTGTATCCGATTATCGATCGGCTGCTGGGGGGCGGTAAGGAGTCGGGGCCGCTGTCGCGGCGGCCTTTGACCGAAATCGAACGCCGCCTGGTGGGGCGAATCACAGGATTGTTCTTGGAGGAGTTGCGGGGGGCCTGGAGCAACGTCTTGGACATCAAGTTCGAGGTGGTCCGGATGGAGACCAACCCGCAACTCATTCAGATTGTGCCGCCCAACGAGGTGGTGGTGCTCATCAGCTTCGAGCTGACGCTGGGCGACGTTCGCGGGATGATGAACTTGTGCATTCCCTACAATTCGATCGAGCGCATCAGCAGCAAGCTGGCCTCGAACAGTTGGGTGACGTTCGGCCGCAATGCCTCGTCGCCCCAATCGATTGAGCACCTGAGCCGCCGTTTGCACGGGGCGCAGGTCGAAATGACGGTGCAGTTGGCGGACACCACCATCAACGCCCGCGAGTTGATCACGCTTCGCGTGGGCGACGTGATCACCACCGAGCACGACGTCAAGCAGCCCCTGGTGGCAATGGTGGAAGGGGCGCCGAAATTCTATGTCAGGGCAGGGGCTTTGAAAGGCCGCAAGGCGGTGCAGGTCGAGCAGCCAATCGCCGACCCACCCGCGGCGCTGACCGCCAAACGCGGGTAGTCCAACCGGTTCGGCGCGCTGACGCGCAAATGGCGACCGATTGCAAGACCGCTAGCAGCCCGGGCACGGGCCGCCGCGAGAGCCCCTCGCCACGGCAATTCCTTGTCGAAGATGTACGGGTCTGCGACAAGCCGATTTTTCTGCGGCGCTGTAGCTGGAGCGGTCCGGCGTTTCCCTGGGCAAAGGGGAATTCGGCCCATTTCGGGCGATTCGCCTTGCGTAATCCATTTTTGAAGATACAATTTCTGTATGTGCAAAACGTGAATGTTCAGGCTCCGCCCGCCTTGCCGAAGGACTTCCCATGGCCGCCGTGACCGTAACCCGCGACGATTTTTTTCGTGACCGACAAGGCCGGACGTTCACCGATCTGGCTGGCGAAGCCGAACAACCGCTCCGCGAGGTGCTGGCGTTTCTCAGCGACGAAGCCCGTCAGCGTCGGATGCAGGAATCGGAAATCCATCACGATCGCGCCCCCTTGGCGGGCGTGGTACGCGAGCTCGAAGCGCTGCCTGCCGTCCATCGCGTGCTATCCGCGTCCGATCCACGGCGTTCGCAACGCCTGCGGCAGGCGGTTGGCGTTGCAGTGCGGATTGTGATGGAGCGGCTGGGCTGGAAGAAAACGGGCAAGAAGGGTTCGCTAGGTGTGCGTTCCGACGCTCCGCAACGGGCCCCCTACCATAACACCGGCGGTCTGTCGCTGTGGTTCCTCCGCGCCGAGCGGTATGAGCCAGCGTCCGACGTCCCCTTTGCCACCGTCAAGAAACGTTGTCGGCAGATGCGTGCCGCGAGCACACCGGCCAGCAGCGCCGACGGCCGACTGCGGCGACCGAAGGCCAGCCCCGGCGAGAGCAGGCCGGGCAACGGCGCCGCTCGTCAAGAAACCCGCCGACGAGGATCGGAATGACCAAGTTTCGTGTCTGGGTGCGATTGCTTGGACCACAGTATCGGGTTCGCGTCGACGGCGTGCACAACGCTCACTGGTTGTTGAACCGGCTGACGAAGTCGTCGATGGTTCCTTTCGGTGAGCCGCTGGTCGAGCGTGCCGGCTCGCCGATCTGCAATTTTTTCGTCCCCTGCACTCCTACCATGCCCCCCGCCCAGTTCGAGTCGCTACTTGCGGCGATTCCCGAGGTGCGGTTGATGATTGACCCCGAGTGACGTCACACGCGGCGGACGAACCATGGCCGAACCGCCACCAATGACAGCCAAATTGAGCTCCAAAAAGCCGGTGCCCCTCAGCGAGGCGCCCCGCCGGCCAGTCTGTCCGGTATGCGGAAAACCTACATACTCGGCCAGCGGGGTCCATCCGCAGTGCTCCATGGCCCGCGAGAACGCCGTCATCCGTGCGGCCCGCAAAGCTGCGGAGGCCGAGGCGGCGGCCCTAGCGCCGCCGGCCGACCTAGGGCCTGACGCGGCGCCCAAGTCGAAGAAAAGTTGGTCCTGAGCCGGGCAGGCTCGATCGCATTTCGCGTTGCGCGGCATTGCCGCCGAACCCCTTCTCCAACAACACCAACCGAGTCCACGATGAACGAGCCGATCGGCAATCCCCATTTCCCATCACCGTCAGGAGGCGGCACAGCTCCGTCGCAACCCGAAAGGACCATGAAGCGCGACATTGACTATGCAGCATCGGCGGTCAACAAGTCCATGGTCGAGAAATTCGGCGGCAAGTGCGACCTGGGGGGCCTGACCGTTGTCGCCTTGGAAAGCGTCATCCGCCTGGAAGACGGCCAGCGCCGGAGCGAAGGGACTCGCAGTTTCTTGATGTCCACCATCCGCAAGGCGGAAACGTACGACCAGTTCTGGCAATTGGCCCCGTTTTGCCGGGCGGATGCCGTGGTGCAACCCAAGCAGTAGGCGCTCTAAACGATGTCTTCACAGCCGTCGTCGCGCTCCTCCAAGCGGTCGAGCTTCACGTAGGTCGGTTCGATGAAGCACGGCGCCCGCTCCACTTCTGGCCAGCCATAGTAGGTTCGCAGCGCGTGGTACCCCGGCGACGCGAGCAGGGGAAACCGGTCGAACACCTCGCGCCATCCGGCCAGTTGCTGGATGGTCGCCGCCAGCGGAACCAGGCCGAAATCGAACGCAGCCACAATCCGGTGCAGGTAGTCCGCCTGCTGCTCGATGGTCTCAAAACGCTTGGGCGGTTGTTCGTCGGGATAGACGCTGGCGTCGGTCGGAGTGCTCATGCGGGGCCTTTCCCGCAGAGCTTGGCGCGGACCCAATGGCGCACCTCATGGGCGCGTTCGCGTTCCAAGTGGTTGTCGATGGCCGCCAGCGGCCGCCGTTGCTCAAGCAGCTCGAGATGTCGCAATACCGAGACGTGCGCTTCGGCTTGTGAAGCGGCGGGGTTCTTATCCTGCCAGGCCCGCCAGAGGTCTTCGACGCACGTTAATCCTCGGCGAACTACTTCATGTGCATCCAGCAAGTCGCGGGGCGCCCCCCGGCTTACAACGGCGTTCATCTTCGCCCCGACGTTGTCCAGAAAAGTCTCGATCTTCACGGGGGGCCATGCGCTTGGCAACGGTGGGACAAGCTCTTGAGTTCTGACCGCGATCTGGAAACCGAATACGGTCCGCTGGGAGTCCAGCAATTCGAAGCTTTGTGTCTCGCCCCACCTTCGAACGCGCAGCGTCAGGCCATGCTGCTCGCCCACGGCGCGCACAGTTTCGGCGAGCAATCGCTCGGTGTCGGGTTGAGGAGCGCTGTCCCACCAGGCGTCAAGATCGCGGGTATCGCGGGTGCTGCAAGGCCACTCCGCCGCCCAAGATGATTTCACCCGCCGAGGGAGCGCCTCGCAAGGCTTCGAGCACTTCTCGGGCCAGCGGGTCCAGCCGCCTGGGCGTTTGGGGTTGAAGCTGAGGAACCATAGGAGAAGTATGGCACGTCGCGATGCCACGCGGCAAGATCGCCACCAGACCCCAAAAAAGGCCGAATCAACTCAAGCTTAGTTCCGCTGTGCAGCGAGCTGCGCGGCGACGCATTGCCCAACGAACGAGCGACGATCCCGGCCACACGCTGCGCCACGCCAAGATGAAGGCGCCGCGCAGCGTCGGCACATAAACATCGTTGCGGTCGTCGACCGTCAAGATTCCTTGGCGGACGTGGCGATTGAGGGACTGCTGCCAAGCTTCGATCAACCGAGACTCCGCCGGCACGTTGCGCACCAAGCGGCGAATGTCCTTCTGCGGTCGCCGCCGCACCATGGCACGGTGAATCTGATACAGATGGGCCAGGTCTTGAACCTCCGGCAGGTACAACGATATGCAGCCGGAGGGCGTGGGAAACGCGTTGGTGACTTCCGAGTTGTTGATATAGGTTGACGAGCCGTCATTGAATCGCGTCAGAAACTCGGTGTAGAGCGACTTGAGCGTTGTGGCCTCGCCTGGGGGCGATTGATAGATCATCGCCACCATCGCTTCATCGTCCGCGGTCGAATGTTGCAACGTAAAGACGACTGCCGAGACGTTGGGCGTGGCGTCAGGCATGCGCGCCGCCCCGGTCGGCTCGAAGCCCAGCGCGTGCAATTGCGATAGGTAGTCGCCCAGGCGCTGCAGGATTGGTTGAGGCAATTGAGCGGAATCGAGGTCGAAAGGGGCCAGCTTGGGCGTTAGCATGCATCGGTGCGTACCTTTGATGAGCAGCGGACCGAGAACCAGGACCAAAAGGTGCTCGACTATTCGCTTAATCACACCTCGACTCCCCGATGTGTTCACCTCAACAACTCGTCCACCACCTGTGCCTGCGTCACCACCTCGTCGGTCAAGCTGTCGTCGCGGCCTTCATGCGGATAAGTGAGCTTTTGGTGGTCGAGGCCTAGTGCCGCAAGCAAAGTCGCTTGCAGATCGTACACGCGAACCACGTTTTCCACCGCGCGGTAGCCGAATTCGTCGGTGGCGCCGTGGACGTATCCTGCCTTGAATCCCCCGCCGGCCAGCCACAGCGAAAACGCGTGCCGATTGTGGTCCCGGCCGTCGCTCCCCTGCGAAACGGGCAACCGGCCGAATTCGCCGGTCCAGAGCACAACTGTCGAATCCAGCAGTCCGCGCTGCTTCAAGTCGCGCACCAAGGCCGCGGCGGGTTGGTCGTGTTTGGCGCATAGGTCGCGAAGCTGGCCTGCGTTGTTGCTGTGGGTGTCCCACGGCTGATTGTGCAAGAACAACTGCACGAACCGTACGCCGCGTTCCACCAGTCGCCGTGCCATCAGGCATCGCCGGCCGTATTCAGCCGTTTGCGGTTGATCCAGGCCGTACAGCTTTTTCGTTGCCTCGGTTTCGTCCGACAGGTCGACCACTTCGGGTATCGCGGTTTGCATCCGCGCCGCCATTTCAAAGTCGCGGATTCGTGCCGCAAGCTGCGTATCGCGGGGATACTGCGAATGGTGCGCCTTGTTGAGCCGGTCGAGCAGCCGCATTTGCCGCTGCCGAGCGTCGGGGGGAATCGATTCGGGCGTGGCCAGATCGAGCACCGCCGACCCTTCTGCTCGAAACGGCGTTCCCTGATACATAGCCGGCAGCCAGCCGCTGGACCAATTGCGCGACCCGTCGATGGGCAGGCCGCCCGGATCGCCCAACACCACGTAGGCCGGCAGGTTGTCGGCCATCGCCCCCAGGCCGTAGACCGTCCAGGCGCCCAGCGTCGGTCGGCCCGCTTGAAGCTTGCCGGTGTGAATGATCCTCAGGGCCGCCTCGTGGTCGACCGAGTCGGTGGTCATCGACCGCACCAAGCAAAGGTCATCGACCACACTGGCCATGTGCGGCACGACTTCCGACAGCTCGACGCCGCATTTGCCCACCGGGGCGAATTGGAACGGCGATGCCAGCAGGTTGCCTTGCTGCTTGTGGAAATGGACCTCAAGCTCGCCCGGATAGGGCTGGCCGTGCCTCTTGGTCAACTCAGGCTTGGGATCGAACAGGTCCATTTGGCTCGGACCGCCGTGCTGGAACAGGCAAATCACTGCCTTGGCATGGGAGCGAGGCGCTGCTGTTGCCTGCCTGCCGGCGGGGGGCAATTCGGTGGCGGCCGTCGATCTGCTCAGCAATTGCGCCAGCGCTAATGAACCGATGCCGACCGCCGACTGGCCCAAGAAAGCCCTGCGGCACAAGGCATCTGTAGGCGCTGGGTTGTTGCGGTGAGGGTGCATGGCGCTATTCGACATACAGGAACTGATTGCTGGCCAAGAGCATCTGACAAAAGTCGATCCATGCCGGTGCTTCCACCGCGATGGCAGGTTCTTCCCACACCGATGCCCGCGTGGCCGACGGCGGCAGCGTGCCTGCGAAAAACTCGTGTAAGGCGTCCCGCTCGATGTCATGCGGCAACCGTCCCCAGACCACTTGGCAGGCGAATTCCACTCGTTGAAGAACGGTCGAGCCGGCCTCCCGTTCAAGGCGACTGGCCATTGCCGCCGACCGTTGGCGTACAAATTCCGAGTTTAGAAGCACAAGCGCTTGTAGCGGGACCGTCGAAGTGCTGCGCGCCACGCAGTTGGACACTACGGTTGGCGCATCGAATACGCTTAGCAGCGACTCAACCTGCGTGCGCCGCTGTTGCA
>CAYWTU010000121.1:0-8811 GCA_964461275.1 uncultured Pirellulales bacterium
CGAATTGGGGTATCCGCTGTGGTTCATGCTGCCCGTCGCAGTCGATTGTGACCACGGTGTCGTAGTTGTGCCGCTGGGCAAACTCAAAGGCGGTGAGCAAGGCGGCGCCATAGCCGCGGTTCGGCTCGTGCCGGACGACTTGAATGCCCGGAATCTGGGCGAGGATTTCCCGCGTGCCGTCGGTCGAACCATCGTCAACAACCAGCACCTCGGGGCTGTATCGCTGGACCTCGTGCAACACCTGGCGGACGTGCTGGGCTTCGTTGTAAACCGGCAAGGCCGTCAGGTAGCGGGTAGGCATGGCAGGACGCCCTTTGCGAAGAGACAGCGCGCGGCAAGGTCCAGCAGAGCGAGACTCTAGCCCATTCTAAGTGAGCCGCTGGTCAAGTCAACGAAACGGCCTGCTTGGTATTTTCGGAAACCCTTGCGCCATCAGCGAATCCAGCGGGGGGAAGGCAGCGGCGACAGTGCTTCGCCGCGTGGACCATCATGCCCGGCCGTGGGCTGCCACGGCGGTCCGCACGACCAGCCTATCTGGACACGGCTGCCGCGCTCGCGGCGTCGGCGGCAATCAGCGACCAAAGCTCGGGAAACACCTCGGCGAACGATTCTTCGCGCAGTTGATCGAAGTCGGCCGTGCGCTGCAGAAACGCCCGCCATTGGTCCGGTTCAGGCACGCCTTGGTACAAGAACGCAAGCGCCTCGCGCAACTGGCCGGCGACCGGAGGGTGGCCCGTGTTGCGGCCGACAAAAGCGGCTTCCCAGGCGTGGATTTCGTCGGCGGCCGCGGCGAGCCGGGCGCGCACTACCGCCTTGATCGACCCGGGCATGTGTCGGACACAGAACAGTGGATCGTAATGGACGTAGTTCAGCACGAAGCCGATCTGCGGGCAGTTTTCCCGCCACCAAGCCACGATTTCCGGCAGGTAGAGGATGTTGTAGCTGCTGACCGAGCAGAACACGCAGATCGAGAAGTTAGGCTCCTGAATTGCGGCGTATTTGAGCGCGTTGTCGCGCACCTTTTCCCAACGGGCCGGGCTCCGTTGGAACTCAAACCGCCGCCCGATGTCGTCCAGGCTCAGGCAAATGGTGACGCGCTTGAACTTTCGCCAGCGATCGACCGCCTCGGGACTGAACACGGTAATGTTGGTGTTGAACAGCAGGCTGACGTGCGGCGCTCGGCCATCCGCAATGACCAATTCTTCAAGTTCGCGAACTTCCTCGGAGATCGTTGTTTCGCCGCCGAAGAGCTCGATGTGTTGAATCTCCGGCAGCCAGCGGCGAAAAATGTCGCGATTGGCCTGATGGTGCGTGATCTTGTTCGACTGCAAGTACTCTTGTTCTTGCTCCAGGTACGTCAGGTAGCCGGGCGTATCGTTGCGAGCGCGCAGCGTTTCTGACAAGAACAGCGACGAGGCCAAGGGCCCGCAGATGCGGCATTTAAGGTTGCAGCGGTTGCTGAGTTTCAGGTCGAGCGTGATCGGACGCTCGGGCCGGAAGTTGTCAAAATCGATCTCGACCGCGCCCACGCGGTCCACCTCAAACGACTGCCGGTAGCTGCGCACCCCGGCCGCCTCTTCATCCCAGCACGTCTTGCACGGCGCGGGTTTTTGGCCGGCGCGGAACTGCTGACGAAGCTGGATCATGCCAGACGAATGCCAGACGTCGGTAAGCGTGTGCGTCTTGAGATTGCCGTAAGCCTCCCCTTCGGCGCCGTAAAGATGCGCGAACTTGCAGCACGGCCGCACCGAGCCATCCACGTCCAGGCTCAGGTTCAGCCAGGGGACGGCGCACAGCGTATCGGGCAGCTCCGCGGCAGCGGTTTCTCGCGACTGGACAACAGAGGCTCCAGGCGCCGTCGGTGCTGGCGCCGGCGATGTCCACAGTAGTTCACCCGCAGGCCGCGGGATGATCGCCACCAATGTCCGCGAGCCGACCAGCACGCCGTCGTCGCCGTAGCTGGGAAAGGTCACGGCGGTCAGGCAGGTTGGCTCGCCGCCGACGGTGCGAAAGCAGACGGTGCGGCTGACGCACATGGATGTCTCTTGACTCTCAACCGTCGCCGTCTGGTTGCCCAACTTTTCCTGCAACAAGCCGAATAGCGCGGAATTGGCCAGACCTTCGCACGCAGCGCACAAGCGCGAAAAGAGCCCGTGTGGCGAGGCATGGACGTGCCGGATCACGTCGTCCATGTCAGCGTCGAACCAGTCGCAGGCATCGGCGCCGTACTCGGCGGACAGTCGGGCCGCCGCCGCCTGAGCCGCGGCCGATACCCGTTGCCGCTCGCCGGCTACTGCCGAGGGGGCGAACGGTTGCGTCAGGCGTGGGTAGGCGGCTGGGCGCGACATGCTGGGCCGATGGTTTGGGCGTGGAACGTACTACGGCAGGAGCTGTTGTTCATCGAGCACGCGTTTGATTTCCCGGGCGAAGAGCAGATGTCCCTTTTCGCTGGGGTGATGGTCGCTGGGGTGGACGATGCCCTCTTCGCCTTCCATGCCGGCTTGGATCGACAGTTCGCCGATCTCGAAGGTGGGGATTCCCCGGGCCTGCATGGCCGGCAGGACTTCGGCGATCATTTGATCCCACTGCCAACCAGGGCGCGTGTTCATGACCCCCACAACGAGCGCGGCGCGATTTTCGCGGCATCGCTCATGCAAGCGGGCCAGATATTCAATGGTTCGCTTGTAACCTTGTTCCTTGACGATCTGCGAAAGCGCGTCACAGTAGTTTCGCGCGTCGCTGACGCCTGTTTCAGTGAAGAGTCGTAGGTCTTCAACGGTTGACAAGGCATCGTTCCAACACAATTGGACGAGCACAATTTTGGCTCCGAATCGTTCGGCATCCTTGACGTACACGTCGTATTCCGCGTCGGTCGCGTAGCCTGGTATGCCAAAATTGAGAACTTCCACGACCGGCGACCCGTCGGCTCGATTCAAATTGCACATCCGTTCCAAGACCTGTGGGTATGTGTCCTCGAAGTGCACCCCTTGGCCGTAGGTGTTCGAATCACCTAAACAGGCAATCCGCACGACGTTGGGCGGGCAATCGGGGGAAACATCCCGTTCCCGAAATCCCCAGCGATTCGTCTGGTATTCGACGAAGTAGGGTCGAGGTTCAGCCTCTTCGGCGGGAGCCGGATGCAACCGAATGTCGCTAACCTCCACGTCACCCGCCCGGTTGCCCAACAGCACACGGGCCGTTAAGGGACTCTCCCCGGATGTCGACGACGAAATCGCCGTCAGATGAGACAGCTCATGGCCCACGAGAAACGAATATTGCTCCGTGCGGCTGCCGGACGGCTCAAAGAACTCGAATTGCAGGTTAACTTCACGCGGCGGATCGGCAACCATTTGCACCGACAAGCAAGCGCTCTGGCCGGCACTGAGCGATGCCCTTCTTCGCAACTGGAGTGTGGGCCAGGAGGGCGATTGGGCGTCCGATTGGGTCAAAGTTACGATCAACCGATCGCTTGCATGTGGGGTCCGAATGTGCATGTCGCGCCCATCACGGCACATCAAACACCAATCGGTCAATAGCCGACCCACGGGCGAAGGGTCGCTGAAAAAATACCCGCGGGGATTGTCGGGGAATCGTTGGCGGATCCAAGCATTGGGACCCAACCGATGGCCGCGAACGTCGTCCGTTTCTCCGGTGCCTGCCAGCCGGAGATAGTCAGGGGCAATGGGAACCATCGGCGGCGAGAGAAACCCATCGGTTACAAGGTTGAGTGCGGCGGTAACCATACCTTGCGGCGGCGCGATCGTGCGATGGGCGATCAGAATCGCTAGGAAAACGCTGGCGCCGACCAGGCCCAATTTAACCGCCGGCCGATCGAAACGGTTGCCAGGTCTGCGGTTTTCACCGAGCATATACACGACGCCGGCCGGGGTTCAACCAGCAGATGGGGCCGAGGTTCGAAGGACCGTAGATCGATCGTGGCGAGCCAAGCCAGAGGTCTCACGCTCACCAGTATATCTCCGAGCATTTGAAGCGGCCATTGGTTGCGCCCTATGCCTGCGACCTCAACGCGGCCCTGGGCACGGACGGCCTTATTGCTCCGCTAGCGGGCTTCGGCTAGCCTTGAACTGGGGAGAAAACTTCGTCCGGCCGCATGCATTATTGCCGGCCGTTGGGACCACATCCAAGCCTTTTCGGCCCGCGCCAGTGAGCAAGCCGCAAGTCATCCGATCGGTCATTGACGCCGCTGGCCGCCTCCTGGGCGGAAACGCTGCGCGGCCCCTGGCCCCTTCGGTGCGGCTGCCCGACGACGTGGCCGAGCCATTCAACGCCAAGCGCGAGACGACACAGCGGCAACACCTGTGCAACGCCCCTTTCAACAACCTGTACTTCACCATCAAGGGCGAGGTTGGCTGTTGCTGGCTGACCATTGGCGAGGTGTTTTCCGACCGCTGGTCGCCGACGCGGAGCGTCCACGAAATCTGGTTTCAGGGGCTGATGAAGCGCGTCCGCGAAGCGGTGGCCGAGCGTAACTTGCACACCTATTGCAAGGTGTGCGAGCACAACATCGTCAGCGGCCGCCGCCCGTTGGCCCAGGCCTACGACAACGAATATCCCCTGGGCGACTATCCCAGCATGATGGAGATGGAGCTCTCCAATTTGTGCAATTTGGAGTGTTTGATGTGCAACGGGGACTTGTCCTCGCGGATCCGCCGTAACCGCGACAAGCTGCCTCCGCTGCCCCCGGCCTACACCGACCAGTTCGTCGATGAGTTGGTCGAGTTCCTGCCGCATCTGCGCGAACTGCGATTCAACGGCGGCGAGCCGTTCCTGCACAAGATGGTCTACAAAATCCTGGACAAAGTCATCGAGCACAATCCGAACTTGATGATCACCATGGCCACCAACGGCACGGTGGTGTCGACGGCAGTGCTGCGATACTTGGAACAAACCAACATGTACGTCAATATCTCCTTGGATTCGCTGACCAAGGAGATTTACGAAGGCATTCGCGTCAATTCCAAATTCGAGGTTGTGCAACGCAACTTCCACACCATCCGCCAGGCGATTCAAGCCAAAGGCCGCACGATGTGCGTGATGGTCAATCCGATGCGAATGAACTGGCATGAAATGCCCGAGTTCGTGCGGTTCTGCAACCAGTGGAATGTGAACCTGTGGTTCAACACCATTCAGAAGCCGCTGGAGTTGGCCCTGTGGAATCTTCCCAGGGAGCGGCTGGTCGAGATTTACGACACGCTGTCGGCCGTCGAATTCGACCACGACGCGGGGAACCCGTTCCACGGCGGAAACATGCACAATTACGGCGAGTTCGTCCACGTCCAGTTGCGGTCATGGATCGATCGTCCAGAACTGCTCAAGTAGCGGCGTTCAAGTGGCACTGTTCAAGTGGCACTGTTGGGGGCAGGCTCCGTGCGCCAGGCCAACCCCACCAGCCAGCCATCCGATCGCCCGAGGGAATCGAACGCCCGCCAACGGCCCCCCAAAACTTGGATCCGCTGAGGTCCACGCGAAAGGGCAAGCTCGTGCCGGTCCGACAACGGCGTGCGGTGCAGGCAGCGCGTCGTCCGCACCTTCCCCAATTGTTCCACAACCGCATTGACCGACTTTCCGACCAGCGGCGCTAGGTCGGCCGGCCAATCTTCGACCTGACCGTGAAACTGGCGCACCGAAAAATCGGCCGCACACTGGGCCCACACAAAACGCGGAGCGCCGGCCCAGGCGTCGAATTCGGCGGTTAAACCCTCGATCGCCCAGGCGCACTCCGAAGCCGAGACCGCATAACCCGCCGCCAAGACGGTTTGCTCCTTAAAAGCCGCCAAATAACCTGTCAACGGGCCTCTAACTCCCGTTGAAGTCGGCGAACCGAGTGGGTTGATTGTTGGGCTCTTGAATCCGTCCAGGGCGGGCGGCGCCAGTTCGATCAACCGGGCACAGTACAACTCACCCCGCGGCGACACGAAGTCCACGAGCCAGTCTCGGTAGTTGGCCTGATCTTCCAGCAGTTGTTTTTGCGCGGGGCCGTAGCGCGACTCAAGGACCGCGATCATTTCCTCCAGCGAACGGCCTTGAAATCGCTCGGCCGGAAGTCCTAGAAAGGTCAGTGCATGTTCCCGCGGCGCGGCCGGGTTGGTGTTCCAAACCAACCGATCGATAGTCGACGAGGCGCTCCATTGCTGCAAGACTCGCGCCGCCGATTCCGGGTCTTGCTGAATATCGCGCATTGCGGCCGCGTAAAACCACCCCAGCGATCGACCGTCGGGAGCGAAGCGGCGAATCTTGGCGGCCAGAATCTGCCACGGCCCGCGCTGGGTGACGTAATCGACTTGAAACCGTTCAACGTACAGTTGTCGCTGCCGACAATGGACCGCCTGCGGAGCGCCGAAGTGCGCCGCCAGTTGGTCCACCGGCTTTCCGATCAAGCTGTCAGGCGCCACTCGCCAAGCGTCCAGGTTTCCGCCGACTTGGGTGATCCGTAGCGCATGGTCGCAGTCCGCCCAGATCGAGCGGTCGGTGAAGGGCGACTCGGCAAATTCGCGCCGCAGATCGTCGGGCGTCATCGGACAATCGGCCGCGGTTACCCAAGCCTTACTGGCCAATGCCGTGGCCCCCTTGGGCAAATCGAACTCATCCAGCGTCGGCGCCGCCGAGACGCGAATCGCGAGCAGCCGATGGTCGGCGCCGTGAAACTCAAAGAGTTGGTCTACGTGGCTGGGACCGCGCTCGATGGTGAGCAGGTTCTCCTGGCCGTATCGCGCCTGAAGTGCATCCAGCGCCTCGGCGAATGTCCTACCCACCACCTCCTCGGCGGGAAGACCCAGCAGTGTCGCGGCGGCAACGGGCCCTATGCGGTCTTCGTTGTCACAGTCGAAGGCCTCGATTTCGGCGCCTTCTTGCCAGCTTTCAAGATCCTGTCGCGACTGTTCCACCGTCCAGCCGCCGTACCGCCCCGTGGCGTTCAGGTCGGTCGAGCGATAGATGAGCGTCCGCGGCACGTCAAAGGGGGTCGCGCCGGCCTTGGCGCCGCGGTCGACGCGTCGCCGCAGGTCTTCCACTTGCTCTTGCCACACGCGGCGGTTGCGCTTCAGTTGCGGCATAAGCGTTGCCCCCTGCCGCTCGAGCGAATCGGCTACGAGGGCCAGTTCCGCCCGCGGCAAGGCGTACAGGTTGCAGTGCGGCGGGCCGTACACCAAATTTACGGTGACATCACAGTCCAACTCCTCGGCCAGCAACAGCACATCGCCGAACTCGCGCCAGTTTTGCTGCATCAGGCAGAAGGCGAAGCCGAAATGCGTGTTTCGCTCGCGGCAGTACTGCCGGAATCGGCGGACGTTCTGCATGACCACATCGAACTTGGCGTTGATCCGAATCGACTCGTACGTCGACGCGGTCACGGCGTCAAGCGACACGCAAAGACTGACAGGCATGGCCTCAAGCACTCGCTCGACCCGGGCGTTGAAGTGCGTACCGTTGGTGGTGACGTGGCAAGGAAAGTTGAGCCCGTCTTCCACCACAATGTCCCACACCCGGTAGGTTTCTTGGGCCAGAAACGGCTCGCCGCCATAGAAGCGGGCAAACTGCAGGTTGGCCACGTAGGGGCGCAGTTGCCGGAAGAACTCGTCACCGTACACTTTGGGCAGCGGCGGCAGGTGTTCGCGGTTGGTGCGAATCAGCGAGGAGAAGAAGCCGTAGCACATCGTGCATTCCAAGTTGCACGTGTTGCTCAACTCGAATTCCATCATCCGAGGCCAATCGGGACTGTGTTTGGCAACCGGATAGTGGTCGAATGTCCGCGTGTAGGCGTTTTCGTAGTTGCCCACTGAAATCTGCCATTGGCAAACCTGGCAACCGGCCGCAAAGTCATCCTTCTCCAGCCGTTCTCGCAAAGTGCGGGCCTTGGCGCCCCGCCAGATTTCGTCGATCGACTGCTCGGTCACGTTGCCCAAGGGGTACTTGCGATTTTGGCAGCAAGCCAACACATCGCCCACCATGCCAAAGTACAGCGACACGTGCGGCGCGTAACAGGCCGAGCGAAACGCTTTTGTCGAAAAATCGCGCGCGGCGGAGTATTCGCTGAGGCGCTGGGAATCCAACACGGAGCACCGTCACGGATGTTGACCGCACCAACCGGCGACAAAGCCGCCGCAGGAGAAGGCGGACCGAAAGAGACAAGCGTCATTATCCGTGCAACGTCGAGCCTTCGCAACCGATGGCCGACGTTGCTTTGCTTTGTCGCAGCGCGCCGGGCAAGACGACCAGTGCCCCCAGCGCCAACAGGACGAGGCCGGTCGGCTCCGGAACCGGCCGCAGCTCGGCGATCACGGTGTAGCCCCAGAAGCCCACGTAGCCGCCGGTGTTCCGCATCCAACCATCCACGTCCTGTTCGACGAACGTTGGCCAACCGTCGTACAACTCGATGCCCAAATCGGCGAATCCCACGAACTCGGTGATGTGCCATGTCCATGGCCGGACGACAGGTAAGATCAAGTCGGCGTTGACGCCGTCGGCCCCCGGCGCGATCCGTGCAATGGCGATCGGCGCGCCGGCAGCGGTTCCGCGGGCAATCAGATCGCGAGCGTGGGCGATGTCCGTCTCCGCCGACAACGGCAGCACATACGAATCGAAATGCACGGGTCGGCCCGCCTCGCCCACTACGAACAAGATCGTTCCCGCCTGTGCCGACCCAGGGGAGCCGCTCCATGTGGTCGCGACCAAGCACACGCCTAACGCGCGGCGGGCGACATAGCCAACGTACTGTGCTGTAGCCATGGCGGCACGACTTAGAACCTTCTATGAAGGCTTGTTGTTGGTCAAGTGGTTTTGGGAAGCGGGAGC
>CAYWTU010000122.1:0-8757 GCA_964461275.1 uncultured Pirellulales bacterium
TCTTGGGTGGGGCAAGCGTAGTCCCCGTGCAACAGCCGGGCGGCTTTCTGCCTGGGGGCCTGGCGGCCGATATGGCCGGCCGTGTGCTCAACATCTTGCCGGGCGTCAACGCCTACGGCGCCTTCCGCAACGACATTCTGGAGTTCGCCAGCCTGGGCGCCATGCCGCTGGCAGCCAACGCGTTTGACGCCTCCGCGACCGTGACGAATTTCACGGCCGGGCAATTCGACTACGACGTCGCCGGCATCCTGACGAATTCGTACTCGATCGCCAACACGTCGTTGGCCAACGACGCCGGCCTGACGGGCCAGTTGAACGTGGTGGGGACGAACTATCAGCTCATCCTGCCAATCCAAACCACGCTGCAGCTCAGCGAAGATGGATTCGACCTAATCCTGGACATCGAAGGCCGCGTGGTGGCCTACGGACCGATTCCCGTACCCGAACCGTCGACACTGGCCTTGGCCTGCCTGGGAGGGGCGCTCCTGATGGGAGTGCGCCGCCGACGGCGCTAACCTGGGCAGCTTTCCCAAGCTCATTTACACGCCTAAACAACGCGACGGCCGGCCTTTGGGCCGGCCGTTGGCGTTTGGCGTCGAATGTTTAAACGGCGCCCACGAGTTCTTCTTCCTCCTCGCCCGGGCAAGCCAACGCGTCTTCGTACTGCGATAAATCTGTCAGGGCTCGCCAACGGTCAGCCACCTTCTCCCACGGCAACAGCGGCAGGTACATGCAGAGCGCGTAAACGGGGAACATGCCCAGCTTCAGCAGCACGCCGGTCGCCACATGAAACAAGGCGCCAACCCACAGCGCGGGCCCGCGGGTTCGGCGGTGCAGTAGCAAGGCTGGAAACGCCAATTCCCAGGCCAACGTGAACCAGGTCAGCCCGGCCGTCAGCCACGGCCAAACCGGAAACTGCGCGTAGCTCCACCGCGTCCAGGCGGCGTTGGTCATCACCAGCCATAGCGCCTCGCCCGAGTGCCACATCGTCCCCTTCTCTTTGAGCACCCCACTGAAAAAGTAAATCACCACCAATTGCCACAGCACCAACCGCAGCGGCCAGGGGGCGATGTAGGTGGGACGACGGTCACTGTCCGGCGGCTCGCGCCGGGACTGCCACGACCACACGGCGGCGCAAGGCGACAGCGCCAACAACAACAGCGCCATCGTCTTCAGGCGATCCCCGCCATTGTGGATGAAGTAATTCGTATTCAATACCGTCACGGAGATCAGCCAGGCGACGGCCGCCGCCCGACGAGCCCACAGACCCATCGCCAACAGCAGCGCGGAACCAGCCCACACAAGCAGCGCCGCGTCCCAAACCCAAGCCGACGCAACTCCCTCGAGCAGCGACCAGTTCCAATACGGCAACGATGTCCGCGACGCAAACACGCTCGGGTCACCCAAGCTCCCCACGCCGAAAACGTCGCGACGGACGGGCCAATACGTCAGCGCCACATCGGCAAACAACGTCAGTCCAACGGCGATTCGAAACGCCGCCCAGCGCTCGGCCCGCACCGGCGCCGTCCACCACCGACTGTTGGCCAGCGGCGGAGGAAAAACGGGCTCGAGCCCGACGACTTTAAGCGACTGGTTCATCGGTTGGCCAACCTGGTAAGGTCGAGTTCACGGACGGGGACGAATGCGCCGACCGCGGGGTCGAAGTATTCCAGGGCGCTCGCGTCGGTCGGCTCAGCCACACCGGGCCGCCAGCGCACCAGCAATGTCTCCACGCAAGGCTCCCAAGTCCACGGCCTCTGACTGGCCGGCGCCGCCGCGAACGTTCTGCCCACAAGCGCCACCGAGTCGGGCGGAGTGACCTGGGGGTTCTCTTGGAGGTATCGCCTTACGCGCATCCGCATCAGGGCCAAAAACTGCTTCGATTCGCGCCGCACCAACTGCGCAAGCATCTCGCGCTGAATGGCCTGTTGCTCGGCCGTCGGCGTGCTTCCGCCAGGCCGATCGAACACGCCGGCGGAGACCGCCAGCCGCCATTCGTAGTTGTACAGCCGCACGTCGCGCCAAGCTGGAACCCAATAGTGCATCAGATCGTGCGGTTCAAAATTCGACAGCAGCTTGACCCGCTGCAGGGAATTCAGCGCGTCGTCGCGGTGGGTCGTAGGGCGGCAACGATCGTCGTCCCATTGCAACTCCACTGCCAAGAACGCCGACGTGTTGGGAACGTTCGGCGCAAATAGAGCCCAACCCTGCCACAGACCGGTCAACTCGCCCCAGCGGTCCATGGCCGCTCCCAAGACGCCGCGCCCGTGCAGGCTACCGTGGTCCAGGTCTTCCCCCATTTCGTAGCGAATCACCTCCGGCGGCAACGACGGAAACAGTCCCCACAAGTTGGTCAGCGTGACGTACGCCAAATGCCACACGATCAAACCACCCAACAAGCGCTGCGCCAGGCGGCGGTCACGAGTTAGAAGGATGGTGAGCATCGGTTGTACATGGTCTAGGAGTCGGCGACGTTGCCCGTCGGGCGCCAATCGTCGCTATCCAACCATAGGTTGGCGCCGGCGGTGACGAGAAAACGGCCAGCGCCGATCTGCACGATGCCACAGCGCCATCGTGCGGTCGGACGACCCGACGCAGAACAGGGGCGGACCGCCAATCGGCACGACCGGCACGACCGGTCAATGGACGAAGCCTTAGCGCCGCTCGAATTCCAGCGGCTGGTCACTCTTGGGGTCGTGAATGCGAATCGCAACCTTGCCCGCCATCAGGTCATCGAGCAATTCCCCGACCACCTCGGCCCGCCAACCTTGCGTCAGCGCTGGAAGCTGACCATCCGCGTCCGCTTTGCCGTACAACCGATAATCAACCAGCGCCCTGACGTCGTCGGCCGTGCCGACCAGGCTCGTCGCCACGTGCCGATGTCGGCATAAGCTGGTCAACGCCGACTGTAGTAGCTGGCACAGCATGGTGTGCTGCGCGGTGCTGTTGCGGCGTTGGGCCTTGGGCAACTGATCGTCGGGCAGCGCGCTGGCCCGAGCCACGCACTCGCCGAGTTCGTCAAGGTTGTTGCGCAGGTCGCCGCGCTCCATGCCGCGCACCGCGCGAATCTGACGGGCGTCGGAGTGTCGGCGTTTGGCCAGTTCCACGATCAGGTCGTCGCGCAAAAGTTTCCGCGGCGGAATGTCGCGACGCTCGGCCTCTGTTTCCCGCCAGCGCCAAACCTCGCGGACGATGGCCAATTCGCGGGTCGACATGCCCGACGCCCCAGACACCCGTCGCCAGCGTTCGCGGGTCAGCGAATCGTGAACTTCTCGCTGCCACGCGGCCTGTTCTGTCTCGAGCCACTGTAGGCGGTTCTGCGCCACCAGCCGCTGCCGAATCTCTTTCCACAGCTCGTGCAGCCAGCGCACGTCTTCCATCGCGTAATCGATCTGCGCGGCCGTAAGCGGTCGGCGACGCCAGTCGGTCCGCGTCTCGCCCTTGCGAGGCGTCTTGTCCAGCAGCCGTGAGACGAGCGTGCCGTAACCGGCCGGGTACTCGAGTCCGATCATGCCGGCGGCCAGTTGCACGTCGATCAACCGGGTCGGCGCCCGGTCGACCGCCTCCAGGCAAAACACCAGTTCGCCACGACCGGCGTGTACGATCGTTTCCTGGGCGCCGTCGGCAATCAATCTCCAAAACGCCCGC
This sequence comes from uncultured Pirellulales bacterium, assembly GCA_964461275.1. Lineage (GTDB taxonomy): Bacteria > Planctomycetota > Planctomycetia > Pirellulales > CAYNRE01 > CAYWTU01. The sequence goes on from CAYWTU010000122.1 coordinate 3,649, forward strand.
ACGTCGCGCAGCGCCATCGTGTCGATGGCCGCCAGCCCACCTGGCCAGGCGATCTGCACCAGACACAACACGGGCCGGTAATTGAACTCGGAGACGAACTCGGTGTCGAACGCAATCCACGGCGCGTCCGCCAGCTTGCGACAAAGCTGTTCGAGTTGTACTGCGGTGGTGATGAATTGGTGCGACAACGGCAATGGTCCCTGGCGGCGGTTAACCGGCGGACGAGAGGGGCGGGGCCTCGTCGCGCGGCCTGAAGCGCACGGGACCGAATCGTTCGGGGTGTCGGGCCATCTTGGCGTCGTAAAAAACGGCAATTCGCGCCAGGTCGGCCTCGGCGTTGCCGGTCGGCCAAACCACGTCGCCCAGCCCCCCCACCTTGCGGCTGAAATCCAAGTAACCCAGCACGATCGGAACCTTGGAAGCCAAGGCAATGTAATAAAACCCGCTCTTCCAGTAGTCGGTCCGCTTGCGCGTCCCTTCGGGCGGCACGAGCAAGATCATTTCGTCGCGCTTGGCGATCTCGGCTGCCACCTGTTCCACCAGATTGTGTCGCGAGCGGCGGTCTACGGAAACGCCGCCCAGCCGCCGAAACAACATTCCTTGCGGCCACTTGAACAATGTGTGCTTGCCCAACCAATGAACCTTCAACCCCAGCACAAAGGAGATGAAGAGCATCGCCGGAAAGTCCCAATTCGACGTGTGCGGGGCCGCGATGATGACGTATTTTTTCTCGGTAGGCATGTTCGGCTCGGCCCGCCAACCCATCAGCCACAGCCCGAGTTTTCCAATGGCCCTGCGCATGCTCGCGATCCTGGCTCAGGCGAAACTGCCCGCGTTCAACAATGCGTTGCGTGCCGACTCCAACCGTGCCGACTCCAACCGTGCCGGCTCCAACAAGATGACGGCTGAAGGACGAATCGACAAGCCCGCGGCGCCGGCGCCTGGTCCGGTTACTCCTCCGCTTCGTCGCTGCTCGGCATGTGAAGCGGAAGTTCGACCGTCAGGCGCGTCCCCTTGCCCGGCGCGCTTTCGATCTTGAGCCGCCCCTTGAGCAGCTTCGCTCGCTGTCGGATGCCTTGCAAGCCGAATCGGCGGGCCTGAAACTTGCGCATGTCGAAACCGACGCCCCAGTCGCGTACCTGCAGCAAGATGCGCTCGCCAATTTGGTACAGCCGGATCCGGGCGCGATTCGATCCACTGTGCCGGCGGATGTTCGTCAGGGCCTCCTGCACGATGCGATAGATCGTGGCTTCGATCAACGGCTCGACCCGTGCGAATTGCACGCGGTGATCGAATTCGACGTCCAATTTTTCGCCGCTGTGTTGGTCGTTGATAAGGTATTCGATGGCGGCCACGATCCCCATTTCGTCGATGATCGGCGGCCTAAGTCCGCTGATCAACCGCCGCCCCTCGTCGATCGTCTGACGCAACAGCTTCAGCACGACGTCCGCTTTGGGCTTGGCCTCGTCGCTGAGGGCGCCCGGCGACAACGTCAGCGATTCCAGCAGCATCAGTGCCCCGGTAACGTCCTGCACCAGGCCGTCGTGAATTTCATAGGAAATCAACTGCCGATCATGCTCGTGCGCCACCAGCGTCTGCTGCAACAGCCGCCGACCTTTTTCAACCTCCACGTCGGCCAACTTGCGGCGCGTGATGTCGGTCGATATGACCATTGCCGCCGTGACAGCCCCTTGGCTCTTCAGCGGCATCACGCGGGCCAGCCGCCAGCCGCCGTCCACAGCCACATGCTCCAGCGAATCGCGCTTGCCCTTGTGGAACACCCGCGACAGCGCCCGAGAGAATCGCTCGTGATACTCCTCGGTCATACACCGGTAGGCGCTGCGACCCACCGCGTCGGCCTGGGCCAATCCAGGCAACGAGGCGTTGGCGAACAACACGGTTCCCTGTTCATCGACCAACAAGATAGCATCGGGAGAATTCTCGAGTAGCGAACGCAGCCGAGCTTCGGACTCGAGCATTCGCTGCTCCGCCTGATCGCGTTCAATGGCCCCGGCCAGCATGTGCCCGGCCGTCTCCAGAAATCGCACGTCCTGCGGGGCGAACTCCCGGGGCGAAGTGCAATACGCCCCCAGCACTCCGAAAGTCCGTTCGCGCAGCATCAGCGGCACCACCACGGCGCTTCGTACCCCTTGGGCCGCCAGCCCCGTCGCGACAAATCGCGTTTCCTCCGCCGTGTTGCTCACCACGGTGGGTTGCCCATGCTGGAGAACGTAAGTGGCCAAATCCGACGCCGGTTGAAATGGCTCACTCGCGTCGGGCGGCGCCGACAACGCGCGTCGGTGCGCAGCCTGGACCACCAGCGATCGCGACGACCCGTCGCATTCCGAGATCACAAAATGATCGACGCCAATCACGTGCCCCAGCCGCTGGGCCGCGCGTTCCAGCAACGACGGCAGACCGGCATGGCTGACGGCCATCCAGCCGATCTCGGCGATTGCCGCCTGCCGCTGCGCCTGCCGGGTCAACTCGGCCGACTGACGCTGGACGTTGCGATCGAGTTCGTCGTGCGCGCGGCGCAAATTTTGCTCGTCGCGCTTGCGCTGCTCGATCTCGCGCGTGGCCAGCATCAGCGCCGCCACGCGATCGTTCTCAATGATCGGGCCGACGGCCGTCACATACCAGCACGAAGCGGCCCGCGAACCCAGTCCTTCTAGATCGAACCGGTCGACCTGCCGCGACGTCCAGGCCCGGTCCAGCGCCTGCCGCAATCGCTCGTGATAGCTGGGCAACACAAAATCGAAAATGTAACTGCCCAGCACCTGTTCACGCCCGATGCCCGGGAGCAGCCTGTTGATGTATTCGATCCGTCCCGAGCGGGTGACCACCAGCATCAAATCGGCCGAGTTCTCCACGAGCAGACGGCACAGCCGGTCGGCCGATGTTCTCGCCGTGAACGCCTGTGGCGTATCGTCATCGCGCGCCATGCCTACCGATGTTTCGCGTCCGCCGTCCGTGGTTGGGGCGACGGTTAGAATCGCGGAATCGCCGGCGACGCCGATGGAACTGAAAGCGACTTCAGTGGATCCCTTGGCCGCTGATGGCCCAAGCAACGGATACACAAACGCCACCACGTGCCCCTGTCCTGAACCGCCGGCGCGCAACGCCCGCAGTTCCGACTCCACGGTTCGCCCTCCCAAACATTTCAGGTGCACGCGCGGCGCGGCGTGAGTCGCCGGCGACGCAGCCGACGACTCAGCGACGAGCGCGGCCAACGGAAATTCGGGGCACAGATCGGTGAGACATTGGCCCACAAGCTGGCTGGCATGGTGACCAAACATTTCAGCGGCCAGCGGACTGGCGTATTCGACTCGACCGGCCAGATCGGCCCACAACGCACCCGCCGGACGCGGCTTGTCGGCCCCGGCCAGGTCGGCGGTCATCGCATCGGCCGTCTCTTCAATCGCCATGTAAATCGTACCCCGACACGACTACACATCGTTTCCACGGCCGCTCGCAACCCACACCAACCGGCGGTTATTTGAGCATATCCGCGGCGGCCGCCGATTGCGAGAATCCGCCGGCCGTCCCCAACCGGCCGGCACTTATGAATACCTTACGGCGTTTCGATTTGCCGTCGAAACAGGCTAAACCAATCGTTGATTAGGCTCGATGGGGGATGACCAATTGTTCGGCGACCCCGACCGTCCGCCGACGCGATACTTCCGGCAAGGAGCGACCCCCCTGTTCGCGGGTTGAACATTGAATGGTGTACGACCCGGCAGCAAGTTCAAGCTCGCGGGTTTTCCACTGCCGAAAATAGACCGCACCGGTCTGGCCAGGCTCGGACTGGCAGTAGGCCCCTTCCCTGTGCTGATGTCCGGCCAAGGAGCACCGTGGGCGCTGATCCTGGCGGCCGCGATTATGCCCCGCCCTGCACGGGCCATTTGGGGGCAGCCCGGCGCAGCGCCCACAGGCACTGGCCTAGCCGCTGCGACACAGGCACGGAGACGACCGCCGGCACATACGTTAGCCGCAGTCCCACGGTCATGCCGGCCAATAGGAAGAACAACGAATTATGGACCGTGGAGTAAGTCAACTCGTGAAACAATAGCTGCACCGTGTAAACGCCCAGGCTGCCCAATAACAGTAATCCGTGGCGGCGAGCCCAAACCGGGGCCGTGACCGCGCTCCACAGTCGCCAGGCGTCACGACAACACAACGTCAACAGCCCTAGAAACGCGGCGAAACCCAGCAGGCCCGTTTCGGTCAAAATGCTCAAGAACGTGTTGTGATGGACGAAGGGCCGAATCACCTCCAGCCGCAATTCCGTGGTGCGGTCGCCCAGGTAAGGCAGCTTTGCGCTCGGAAACTGGCCAAAACCGAAGCCGGCCAAGGGACGATCTTGAAACATCTGCCACGACACGTAGGCGAACGTCGATCGCATGTCGACCGAGCCGGCAGCCTCCGTTGCGCTGTGTTCGCGCTTCATGTACAAGATGCTGTCGAGTTGCGTGAGACCCACAATCAGCCCACCCGCGATCGCCGCTCCAAACACCAGTGGCCGCCACGCGCCGCGAAGCGTCAACCACAGCACCGTCAACGCGCCCAGCGCCACGCCCAGCCAAACGCTGCGGGTGTACGTCAAGAAAGAAGTCAACAAATACAGCGGCAACGCCAGGATCACCAGCAATTGGCCACCGCGCCGCAGCGAGCCCATCCAGGCCCACGCGGCCGCCGCGCAAATTCCCAAGTACAAACCTAGGCTAACCGAGTGAACGAACGGTCCCCGGGCGCGGCCGAAGTGCAGCCCCTTCATCGGATCGGCGATGTACCGGGGAAACACCAGCGGCCATAGCCGCAGCGCTTCCAAAACACCGGTGACGGCCAAGTACAGACCAAACACAGTCAATGCCGCGTGAACGCCGGAAACCTGGCGGGCCGTAAGTTTCGATTGACGAGCGAGCCAATAGACCGCCGCCGGCATGAGATAGCCGGACAGCAGACGGTACTGCGTTTCATTGAGGATTCCCGTCCCCTCGCGCAACACGCCCAGGGCGGCGGAAATTGCGAACCAAACCACCACCGCAATCCCGACGCTATCGACCTGGGTCCAGGGCTTGGGATCGGTTTGCCTCCGCCGACGGTGAA